>CAMWLR010000010.1 GCA_947175215.1 uncultured Porphyromonadaceae bacterium | reverse complement strand
CATAATCCCCATTATGTAACAAACGCATGAGGCTGAATGGGCTTCTGTAATGAGTTTGGTTTAGTAGTCGGAGGGATTGAGGATTGTGAGGATTTCGGGGAGATGGTCGACGGTGTGACGAGCATGATAAGGGCTGTCGGTGTCGAGGTCTGTGAGATTTTGGGGATAGATGTTTACATGATATGTATCGCGGAGCATGATGGTGGTCCAGCCGAGTTTGTTGGGCCAAAGAAAATCTTTTTGCGGATTATCGCCAATGTATGCGTAGTTTTTCTCGCCGGGGTTGCGACGCATCATCTCCTCACATGCGTTGGGCCAATGCTTGTCTGCGCCTACCTCAGAAGATATTAATATATTCTCTTCGGGTATCACCAGGTCAAGGCCGAGAGCTTTGATCTTTAGCCTCTGAGATGCCGATCGGCCGTCTGTAATTAGCCCGAGATTCACGCCGTCATTTTTAAGTTTGACAAGTAGTTTACGGTGTGACTCAGGGAGTGTGATCTGTGGCAGATGATAACGGTATACAGCTAAGATACGCTGTATATCAAGCATTTTACCTGTGTCTTTATTGAGGGCTATGGCGGCCAACCGGTCAAAACCTGACGCAGTGTCCGGCGAGGTTTTAATCAGGTCGTAAGCGTCTTTAGCAGACATCACGCCGATCTCTTCGGCTTCGCGCGCAACGGACTGAATGCCGGAGTCGACATACTCAAATTCTTTATATAAGGTGTCGTCGAGGTCAAATACTATCATAAGGCATTTAGTTGTATAGGGTTTTAATTACAACACATTATTACCTTATAACGGTTCAATTGGCCAGTGAAAGTATTTCTTTAATATTTATTATTACTGTGTTAACTTCTTGGTCTGTAAGCGAAGATCCGCTGGGGAGACAAAGCCCGCGATCAAACAACCACTCTCCTACTCCGCTGACACCCTTAAGGTTATGGGCAGTATAATAGGGACAATCCTCAAAAATCGGCTGCATATTCATCGGACGCCAAAGCAATCGTGTCTCGATGTCTCGCTTGAGGAGCGCTATACGTAATTGATCAGGTGTTAACCTCGTTATCTCATTGTCAATCAATATTGTAGAGAGCCAAAAGTTTGAGTTGAATTTGCTGTCGGGATTATCCTGAACGGTGATACCGGCAACCCCGGCGAACCCCTCTTTATAATGGCTATGGATCTTGCGACGGCGATCGACGCGTTGTGACAACTCCTCTATCTGAGCACACCCGATGGCTGCCGACACATTGCTCATGCGGTAGTTATACCCTATTGTCTCGTGATAATAATATGGTTTGTTTTCGCGTGCCTGTGTCGATAGAAATCTGATTCTCGCCGCCTGTTGCGGGGTATGACAAATCAAAGCGCCTCCACCCGAAGTGGTTATCACCTTGTTACCATTAAAACTCAAAGCCCCGTATGTGCCGATAGTACCGCACTTGTGTCCATCGTACTCAGATCCGAGCGCTTCGGCAGCATCTTCGACTACCGGTATACCATATTTATGGGCTATCGACATGATCTCATCCATCTTGGCCGGCATTCCGTAAAGATGTACAGCCACTATGGCAGCAGGATATTTCCCGGTAAGTTTCTTACGGTCAACGATGGCCTGCTCAAGTGCTGTCGGGTCGATATTCCAGCTCGCAGGCTCACTGTCAACCAACACAGGTTTTGCCCCGAGATATACGATCGGATTGCAACTTGCCGAGAAAGTCAACGACTGGCATATTACCTCATCACCGGTCTTTACTCCGGCCATCACCAACCCCAGATGGATTGCCGCCGTACCGGCCGATAAGGCTACAGCTGATGAGTCGTCGAGATAGCGGTCGAGCCGATGCTCAAATTCATCGACATACGGGCCCAGTGGTACGATCCATGTCGAACTGACGGCATCGGTTACATACTCGAGTTCCTTGCCTGCGAGATGGGGTATAGATAACTTGATCATTTGCCTGATGATATTTGAGACTGCAAAAGTAATGAAAATTCAGCAGATAAGTAGACGGTCGGCGACTCCTTTTTCTCCTTATTATATAATTATTGATAAAAGATTACGTTATTATTACTGACTGAGCGGGTTCGCCCCCCTCATTATAACTGACATTTACGTCATATTCTTCAGCTAATGAGATCCCTCGTTTTCTTAAAAATACTATTCTTTTCAGCAATAATTACGCTCCTCTCCCCTGCGGCCTTGGCTCAGGTGTCGATCCACGGTAAAGTGTCTGATATGGATAACCAGGCTCTTGAGTTCGTGACCGTCAGGATTGCCGGAACTGCTATCGGCACTACAACCGGTCTCGACGGGTCATATCGTCTGACCGCGCCCCAACGCGATACTCTTACGGTAGTGTTTACCTGTATTGGATATGAGGAGTTACGTCGTCAACTTATCAACCCCAAAGGAGACCTCGCCCTGACTGTCAGGATGAAAGCAAAAGACCACGCCCTGACAGAGATCGAGGTGACCGACTATCGCAAGCAGACCGGCCAGATGCAGACCATCGACAGGGATTCGTATAAGTATGCGCCCGATGTATCAGGCGGTTCGATCGAGTCTATGCTCACTACTATCGCCGGTGTCAATTCATCAAACGAAATGTCGAGCCAATATTCAGTGCGCGGCGGTACGTATGATGAAAACTCGGTGTATATCAACGGTATGGAGGTCTATCGTCCGCAGTTGGTGACCTCCGGTCAGCAAGAGGGCCTCTCGGTTATCAATCCTGACATGGTCGGTGCAATCGGTTTCTCGACTGGCGGTTACGGCGTCGAGTATGGTGACAAGATGTCATCTGCCCTCGACATCACATATCGTGAGCCTGAGGCTTTTGAGGGTGCAGTCTCATTGTCTCTGATGGGAGCCTCGCTGACCCTCGGCCAAAGTAAGGGTAAATTCTCACAACTCCACGGATTACGCTATAAGCGTAACGCCTCGCTACTCAGTTCGCTTGAGTCTAAAGGTGAATATAATCCTAACTTCTTTGACTACCAGACCAACATGGTCTTTAAGATTAACAAGAAATGGCGCGTATCTTTTCTTGGCAATATAGCTGTCAATAACTATAAATTCACGCCTGTCAGCCGCGAGACTAATTTCGGCACATCGACCGATGCAAAATCATTTAAGGTGTATTTTGATGGTGGAGAGAAAGATAAATTTGAGACCTATTTCGGCGCTCTTAACCTGCAATATCAGCCCTCACGAGCCACAACCATTAACCTCCTCGCGTCAGGTTATCTGACTAACGAATTGGTTGCTTATGACATCTCGGGGGAATATTGGCTTGACCAGGCCGGTACTACCGGTGAGGGTAATCCGGACAATGCTGTGGGTGGTGAGCTGGGTGTCGGACGATACCATGAACATGCCCGTAACCGTCTTAAAATATCGGTTTTCGGGTTAGGCCTCAGCGGTCACACTATCGTAAAAGATCACAATATATCGTATGGCCTGAATTTCAATCACCAGACAATAATGGAGCGTACCCGCGAGTGGGAGTTGCGCGACTCGGCTGGCTACACCCTCCCGACAGACGGACAGAATATACGTATGATTTATAACCTTACATCAAATCATGATCTGTCGACAAACCGTCTGGCTTTTTACGTCGCAGACTCTTACAGACTCAATACGTCGGCAGGCTATTTTGCATTTAACGGCGGTCTGCGCTTCTCATATTGGGATTTTAATCATGAATTTCTCGTTTCTCCACGAATCAATGTCGCGTATATCCCTGAGCGCAACAACTCTCTGACATTCCGCTTTGCCACCGGCTTATATTATCAGCAACCGTTCTACAAAGAGTTTAGATGCCCGGTTGTCGATCCTGACGGTAATTCGTATGTGATACTTAATGACGAAATTAAGTCTCAGCAGAGTATCCACTTCATACTCGGGGGTGACTACACTTTCAGGGCCTTCGGCCGTCCGTTTAAGCTCTCGGGCGAAGCGTATTACAAGAAACTCAACAATCTCATACCTTATGAGATTGACAATCTCAAGATCGTATATGACGGAGTAAACTCTACTAACGGTTACACCATGGGGCTTGATATGAAACTGTTTGGTCAGTTTGTCCCCGGCACAGACTCATGGCTCAGTTTCTCGTTGATGAAGACCGCCGAGAATCTCAACGGCGTCACCGTACCGCGTCCTACCGATCAGAGATATTCGTTCGCTCTCTATTTTACCGATTATTTCCCCAAGTTTCCCAAACTCAAATTTTCACTCAGGGGAATCTTTTCTGACGGTCTCCCCACCACTGCTCCCCACTCATCACGTGACAAGGGATATTTCAGAGCTCCGGCCTATAAACGTGTCGATGTCGGCCTTAACTATGCTCTCCTCTCGCCGCTTAAAGAGGAAGAGTCACCCTCAGGGATACACAAATGGTTAAAGAGCGTATGGATAGGCGTAGATGTATTCAACCTCCTTGACATTTCTAATGTGTCAAGCTATTACTGGGTGACCGATGTCAACTCAATCCAGTATGCTGTCCCCAATTATCTTACCCGGCGTCAGTTTAATATCCGCCTGACCGTCGATTTCTGATACTGCAAAATTTCACTGTCTCCCCAATTGCAATGTCAAAATTACAACTTAAAAAAGAGTTGATGCAGATGGATAAAGATCAGCTTATTTCGCTGATTCTCGAATCTTATTCTGCAAAAAAGGAGATTAAGGAGTATTTTGACTTTTACACAAATCCTGATGTCAAAGCCCTCCGTGAGAAATTTGAGCTAAAGGCAAAGAAAGAATTGCTCAGAGTGAAACGTGGCAGTTACAGCAAAGCACGTATCTCTGTACTGCGGAAACTAATCAAGGAATTTGATGCCTTCTCGCCCGGTTACGAGGCTATGATTACTCTGAGGTTAAACATAGTCGAGATGACTCTGGCTGTCGAGTCGCATACATATATGAGTCCCGCCCTGCTCGAGGGTATTGCTCAGATTGCCCGTGATATGATCATTATGGCAAACCAGAATCAGATAGCCGACATTGTTTTAATTCGCGTCGACGAGATGTTATCTGACGAACGTAAAGGGTCGCGCTATTTCAGGTCTTTGATAAAAAAAGCTGTTACAAACGGGTTGCAAGAAGACTCCTCAAATCTAAGTTTGGCAAAATAAGATCCCCCTGTTTAATGTGACTATAAAGGTCAGTTTTGTGTGACGAAACAGCAAAATGTGTAAATTGTGAAAATTTTGTAACAATTTTGCGAAAAATGCGTAAATTGCAACGCGCTGAAATTCAGAGTTATAAGAATGAGCAAATTTTTTTGCAAAATTATTCGCAAAAATATTGCAAAAAAATTTGGTAATTCAAAAATAGTTTGTACCTTTGCGATGTGATCACAAAATTGTTACAAAAACATCTCAAATGTAAAACATCAAACTATTTTATTATGAGTTCCCAGAATTTCCAAGCCAAGTTATTAGATCTTCAAAGTAATCTTTTGAATTTCGCATATATGTTGACCTCAAACAAGGATGATGCATACGACCTGTTGCAGGACACCACCCTCAAGGCTCTCGACAATGAAGATAAATATGTTGAGAATGTCAACTTCAAGGGGTGGGTTTTCACCATTATGCGTAATATCTTTATCAATAACTATCGCAAGGTTGTACGCTCTGCAACTGTTATTGACCAGACCGAAGATCTATATCACCTCAACCTCCCTCAGGAATCAGGTCTTGAAACACCCGAAGGCACTGTTGCAGCTACCGAAATCTCGTCAGCCATCAACTCATTCTCTGATGATTACCGTATCCCCTTTACCATGCACGTATCGGGTTACAAGTATAATGAAATCGCCGAAAAGATGAATCTTCCTCTGGGCACTGTAAAGAGCCGCATCTTTTTCGCTCGCAAGCGTCTCCAGGAAATGCTTAAAGACTACCGCTAATACGATCCCCCCTCAAAATCAAATTCAATGTAAAATATATCGGACTTTACTGCTACTTATAATAAAATAGTGACGTTATAAGGTCGGGAGATATGGACACATTCCTTATCTCCCGACTATGTTTTTACTCCTTTTTTGAAGTGGTTTTGTTTGGATGTACGATTTTTTCACTATATTTGCGATATAATTATGAAATCTTTTTGCGGGACGTTAATCCGTAAACTGCCATGAAAAAACGTATCATCGAATGTGTCCCCAATTTTAGTGAGGGACGTGATCCTGAGGTTATCAATGCTATTACCACCGCTATTACTCTTGATGGTAAAGCTGAGGGTGTAAAACTGCTTGATGTTGACCCCGGAGAAGCCACCAACCGTACTGTTGTAACCTTCGTAGGCGAACCTGAGGCTGTCGTAGAGGCCGCTTTCAGAGGAATAGCCAAGGCTGCAGAGCTGATTGATATGAGCAAGCATCAGGGAGCTCATCCGCGTATGGGCGCTACTGATGTCTGCCCATTAGTGCCGGTATCTGGTATCACGCTTAAGGAATGCAGCGAACTTGCCAGGAAATTAGGTGAACGGGTGGCCGATGAGCTTGGTATACCGGTCTATGCCTACGAGGCGTCGGCTTTACGTCCCGAGCGTAAAAACCTCGCCGTGTGCCGTAAGGGTGAATATGAGGCTCTGGCATCACGTCTTGGCACTCCAGATGAGGGGGCTGATTATGGTGACCGTAAGATGGATGAGCAAATCGCGCGCACAGGTGCGACAGCGATCGGAGCTCGCGATTTCCTTATTGCCGTTAATTTTAACCTCAATACGACCTCGACACGCCGCGCCAATGCAATAGCTTTTGATGTCAGGGAGAAAGGTCGCCCGGCACGTGAGGGTGGAAAACTCACCGGCAAACCACTTAAGGATGCAGAGGGTAATACGATTATGATACCTGGTACACTTAAAGGAACTAAGGCTATCGGCTGGTATATAGATGAATACGGCATCGCCCAAGTGTCAATGAATATCACCGACTCATCAATCACATCTCTACATGCCGCGTTTGACGAAGTCAGCAGGGCTGCCCGCGAACGAGGTGTCAGGGTGACAGGGACTGAGATTGTGGGTCTTGTTCCTAAAAAAGCTATTCTTGAGGCGGGGAAACATTATCTGCGTAAACAGCAGAGATCTCTCGGCATCCCCGAAAAGGAGATTATTAAGATTGCTGTAAAATCAATGGGCCTTGATGAACTCAAGCCCTTTATCCCCTCAGAGAAGATCATCGAGGAGATGATAGCGGCATCAGAGCTGTCGGATAAGAAACTCGTTAATCTCTCTTGTCAGGAGTTTGCCGATGAAACTGCCTCTGAATCACCGGCTCCCGGCGGTGGGTCAATATCAGCTTATATGGGGGCACTGGGGGCTTCTCTCGGTACGATGGTCGCCAACCTGTCGTCACATAAGCCCGGATGGGATGATCAGTGGGAAACATTCTCAGACTACGCCGAAAAAGGAAGGAATATAATGCAGCGACTCCTGACCCTTGTAGATGAAGATACCGAGGCTTTCAACAAAATAATGGCAGTCTACTCAATGCCCAAGATTACCGATCAGGAGAAAGAGGCACGTGCACAGGCATTGGAGAGCGCCACCATCCACGCCGCCCGTATCCCGCTTGAGACGATGAAAACCGCGTTTGAGGCATTTGACTTGCTCGAAGCGATGGCTCAGGAGGGTAACCCAAATTCGATAAGTGATGTAGGTGTTGGGGCTCTCGCCGTCAGGTCAGCTATACTCGGCGCCCAGCTCAATGTCCGTATTAATGCCACAGGCATCAAAGATAAGGCTGTCGCGCAGCAACTGATTGATGATGCCGAGGAAATTGCTGCATACGCTTCGTCACGCGAGCAAGGTATCCTCAATATAGTTAATGCCGTAATTGATTGATCAACCTTATAATCCGCTTCTCAAATGACACTAAGGGAATTTCAGAATGATATAATGGCGGGTATTCCCTCGCCACTCCCCTCTCCACGACCTCTCGACCATACTGTCAATCATGCACCGCGTCGTAAAGACATCCTTACTCCATACGAGAAACAACTCGCTCTGCGGAATGCATTACGTTATTTCCCGCCAGAGACGCATGCAGAACTCGCCGTAGAATTTGCTCGCGAATTGGCAGACTACGGCCGTATATATATGTATCGCTTGCGCCCTGAATATGAAATGAAGGCCCGGCCGATCGACCACTACCCCGCAAAATCCCGTCAGGCTGCCGCTATCATGATGATGATTCAGAATAATCTTGATCCGGCGGTTGCACAACATCCTCACGAACTTATAACTTATGGGGGCAACGGAGCGGTGTTTCAGAACTGGGCTCAATATCGCCTGACAATGAAATATCTGAGCGAGATGACTGATGAGCAGACTCTGGTGATGTATTCGGGTCATCCTCTCGGCCTCTTCCCGTCAAGCAAGGATGCACCTCGAGTGGTTGTCACTAACGGTATGGTCATACCTAATTACTCTAAGCCTGACGATTGGGAGCGTATGAATGCTCTCGGTGTATCGCAATATGGCCAGATGACAGCCGGCTCATATATGTATATCGGACCGCAGGGAATCGTACACGGCACGACAATTACGGTAATGAATGCAGGCCGCAGTCATCTACCCGAGGGCGCTGATTCCCTTAAAGGGATGTTATTTGTCACTGCCGGTCTCGGCGGTATGTCAGGTGCACAGCCCAAAGCCGGTAATATCTCAGGGGTTGTCAGCGTTACAGCCGAAATTAATCCGGCGGCCGTCGAGAAACGTCAGCGACAGGGTTGGGTAGACGAGGTATATGAGTCTCTTGATCACCTGATAGCTCGTATCCGTCAAGCCGTTGAAGCAAAAGAGGTGGTATCGCTTGCTTATCAGGGTAATATTGTTGATCTATGGGAACGTCTTGCCGACGAGGAGATTACGGTTAATCTCGGATCTGACCAGACATCATTACATAATCCGTGGGCCGGAGGATATTATCCTGTGGATTATTCTTATGAAGAGGCCCGCAAGATGATGGCCGAAGATCCCGACAAGTTTAAGGAAGCCGTAAAGGAATCTCTACGTCGTCAGGTTGAAGCCATAAATCGGCTGACGGCACGTGGGATGTATTTCTTTGATTATGGTAACGCTTTCCTGTTAGAGGCATCACGTGCCGGAGCGGACGTATTGAATGATGACGGGACTTTCAGATACCCGTCGTATGTTCAGGATATCATGGGGCCACGATTCTTTGACTACGGCTTCGGTCCTTTCAGGTGGGTGTGTACATCTTGCGATCCTGAGGATTTGCGTAAAACCGATGAGATTGCGGCTGATGTGCTCGAAAGAATGCTTGCCGATGCACCTGAAGATATTAAAGGACAGCTTGCTGACAATCTACATTGGATTAAGGAGGCGGCCGCAAATAATCTTGTGGTCGGTTCGCAGGCGAGAATTCTTTATGCCGATGCGGAGGGACGTAAACAGATTGCTCTCGCATTTAATGAGGCGATACGCAATGGCGAAATATCAGCACCGATAGTTCTCGGGCGTGACCATCATGATGTCTCCGGCACAGACTCTCCCTATCGTGAGACCTCAAACATTACTGACGGATCACAGTACACTGCCGACATGGCTGTGCAGAATGTTATCGGAGACTCTTTCCGAGGTGCAACCTGGGTGTCACTCCACAATGGAGGCGGTGTCGGCTGGGGCGAAGTGATAAACGGAGGTTTCGGCATGGTGATAGAGGGCTCAGAAGAGGCAGACCGCAAGATACGCAATATGCTCCTTTGGGATGTCAATAACGGTATCGCAAGACGATCTTGGGGACGTAATTACGGGGCCATAGATGCTGTCAAGCGTGAGATGGACCGTACTCCGGGCCTCAAAGTCACCTTGCCCAATATTGCTGATGATAAAATCATAGCTGCCGCTCTGGCTGATTAAATATCTGATAATCTCATGAATATATTATTATGATGCACGATAATATTCATTATATTTCATCTGATTTACTCAAGATCGACCATGTTGCAGAGATACTTGACAAAAAGATGAAAATAGCTCTTGGCAAGGATGCCGAAAGACGTATACTCATATGCAGAGAGTTCCTTGACAAGAAGATGGCCAATGCCACCGAACCTATCTATGGTATCACAACCGGTTTTGGCTCATTATGCAATATCTCGATAGACTCTGATCAGCTTTCTCAACTGCAAAAGAATCTTGTAATGAGCCATGCCTGTGGTATCGGAGATGAGGTATGTGATGATGTCGTCAGGCTGATGCTGCTTCTTAAGATACAGTCTTTGAGCTATGGCAACTCTGGCGTACAGTTAGCGACTGTTTCTCGTCTTATCGATTTTTTTAATGAAGATATTTTGCCTGTGGTATATCAGCAGGGGTCACTCGGTGCGTCGGGTGATCTTGCACCGCTCGCACATCTCTCTTTGCCTCTGTTAGGACTTGGCGAAGTCAAATATAAGGGAGAGAAACGCCCGGCAGCAGATGTATTAAAGGAGATGGGATGGGAATCGTTGACATTGCAATCCAAAGAGGGGCTTGCGCTCCTTAACGGCACGCAATTTATGAGCGCACACGGGGTTTATGCCCTTATCAAGTCGGCTCGTTTGTTAAGGCTCGCCGATAAGATCGGAGCGATGTCTCTTGAGGCTTTTGACGGCCGTCCCGAGCCGTTTGGTAAAGAGGTGAATGAGGTGAGGAATCATGCAGGGCAGATACAGACCGCTGCCGAATTTCGCCGTCTTATTGAGGGTAGTGCGTTGGCTCGCCGTAAAAAAGCTCATGTTCAGGACCCTTACTCGTTCCGCTGTATTCCTCAGGTACATGGTGCGGCAAAAGACACTTTTAATTATGTCTGGAATCGTCTGCAAGAAGAGATTAATGCGCCGACCGATAACCCTACTATTTTCCCCGATGATAATCTGATTGTGTCGGCGGGTAACTTTCACGGCGAACCGATAGCTCTGCCTATGGATTTTCTCGCTGTGGCTATGGCCGAGATTGCTAATATCTCAGAACGCCGAATTTACCGTCTGATTTCCGGAGTACGCGGTCTTCCCTCATTCCTTGTTGCCAAGCCGGGCTTAAACAGCGGTTTCATGATTCCTCAATATGCCGCTGCCTCGATAGTAAGTCAGTCAAAGGGATTATGCTGGCCCAATAGCGTTGACTCTATCCCCTCGTCGCAAGGCCAGGAAGATCATGTCTCTATGGGGTCAAATTCGGCCACAAAACTTCTTAGGGTAGTCGATAACACAGAGCGAGTCCTGGCAATCGAATTGCTTAATGCAGCCCAGGCCCTTGATTTTAGAGATCCGGCGCAGTCCTCACCGATTATCAGTCAATGGCATAAGGAATATCGTAAGGTGGTGCCTTTTATCGAAAATGATTGCGTGATGCACCCATGGATCGAGACCTCTGTCGAATTTCTGCGTAATAACTAATCACGCTCAGCAATAATCGATTAATACCATGAATGATTCTGATACGCTTTTAATAAAAAATATAGGTATCCTTGTCGGTGTATATGATACTGCGCCCGGGGTGTTGTCAGGCGAGAAGATGAATCGCCTGCCGGTGCTTGACAATGCGTGGCTCGCTGTCGCAGGCGAGAAGATTGCCGGGTTCGGACCAATGGCCGAATGTCCAGCAGAGGATAACTTCAGGCTGGTATTTGATGCTTGTGATGGTTGGCTTTTCCCCTGTTTCTGTGACTCTCATACACATCTTGTATATCCGGGCAGTAGAGATGGCGAGTTCCGTGATAAAATCGCGGGGATGTCTTACGAAGAGATCGCCAGCCGTGGCGGTGGTATTCTCAACTCGGCCGATCTGCTAAACCGTACATCCGAGGACGACCTCTATCTCTCGGCATCACATCGTCTCAGACAGTGCATGTCATTCGGGACAGGAGCGATAGAGATAAAGAGCGGATATGGCCTGACAACTGAGGGTGAGCTAAAGATGTTGCGGGTTATCAGACGGCTACGCGATGATTTCCCTCAGATTGAGATCCGTTCGACATTCCTTGGCGCACACGCTGTCGGTCGGGCATATATCGGTCGACAGGGTGAATATGTCGATATGATAATACGGGAGATGTTGCCGGCTGTGGCAGCAGAGCGGCTTGCCGATTATGTCGATGTATTCTGCGATAATGGTTTCTTTACTGTTGATGAGACCGCGAGGATACTTGAGGCTGCCAAGCCTTACGGACTCAGGCCCAAAATCCATGCCAACGAACTCGCCGTCTCGGGTGGTGTTCAGGTCGGTGTAACCCACAACGCGCTCTCTGTCGATCATCTCGAACATATCACTGATGACGAAATAGAGGCACTCATGGGATCTGATACCATCCCTACAATGTTGCCCGGTGCATCTTTTTTCCTTGGTCTACCATACGGAAATGCGCGTAAGGTTATAGATGCAGGGATGCCGCTGGCTCTTGCATCCGACTACAATCCGGGCAGCTCGCCGTCAGGTTCGATGAGATTTGTCTCCTCTTTAGGATGTATCAAGATGCACCTCACACCCGAGGAATCAATATCAGCAGTTACCGTTAACGGTGCGGCTGCTATGGGACTTGATAATATCGGAGCTATCGTCCCCGGATTCTATGCCTCATTCTTCCTCACCACTCCCCTGCCGTCACTTGCATATCTGCAATATGCCTATACCGAGCCGCTCATAACAAGAGTGTTCCTTAAAGGTCACTCTATCTAATCATCCCGAGGGTGCGGACTTATTTCTCAGAAGCGAAAAACGATTCTCTTATCATCAGAACTCTCCCTTGATAATGGCGCTGTATAGTTTTAGATAATTGTCGACAGTGTTTGAGATATCGTATTTAGCAACAAACTCACGGCCGTCCGCAGCAATGCGGAGGGCTTCGTTATAATTGCTGATGAGTTGTTGGATAGCATTGGCACACGCTTCAGGGTTATCTCCGGTAAACGAGATGCAGAGACGGCCATGATCAGCTACCTCCCACGGGCCGTCACCGGCGGTGACGAGCAAAGGCAGTCCGGCCGCCATCGCTTCGGCTATTATCAGGCCGAATCCCTCCCAACGTGACGGGTGACACATGGCATCATAATCCTTTAATGTCGTGTAGATATATTCACGGTCGCGCAGGCCGGCGAAATGTACCCGTGTGCTCACCCCGATTGAGGCTGCCCGGGCTTTGAGACAGTCATAGTCTGGGCCATCGCCGATAAAGGTGACCTCGACATTGTCGATCCCCCTCTTTTTAAGTATCCCGACGGCATCTATCAATATATCCTGTCCTTTTTTACGCGATGTCAGACGTCCGACCTGCACTAATCTGAATGTATCGGGGAGCGGTCTGTCTTCTCTCGGTTTTATTTCTTGTGTGCGTATCCCATTTAGGATTGTGGCTACTTTGGCATCGGGGCGTGATTGTCTGATATAGGACTCTACCGCATCGGTTATCGCTGCCATTCTCACGTTAGCCGTATATTTCATCGTGGTATTGATGTCATGAACGGTATACAGCAGTCGGTCACGTTTTCGCCTGATCAGACGGCAAAGTTTGTGATTATGCACATGTATAATGTCGGGATTAATTTTCGCAATCAAGCTATTAAGTTTCCACATCAGCAGCAGAGGATTACTCCCCGGTTTTCGGTCCATGCGTATGATGTCGGTACGCTTGTCAAGTTTGGATAAAAGAGACTCGTCGATGAGATTGTTGATGACGATATAGGTGACATGTGCCCCTTTGGCAATTTGTCCGTTGATTATGTCAACAAGCATAGTCTCCGCTCCGCCGGTGGTCATGGAGAAATTGCAGTGAAGAATATGTAAGTTATCGTTATTACTGCTTGTCTGCATTATTGTCATCGCAAATGAGTATTATAAAAATTGCAGGGGTTACGTGTTGACACCCCTGCAATCATATCCGGTTATACCCGACCTGATAAGTCGTCGGTATCAATAGTTTCTGGCGAAGATCACGCGTTGGGCTGAGGGCTTGCCGGTGACCATACACTTACCGGGAGTTTTGTCACCGTTGAGAGGGATACATCTGATGGTAGCCTTGGTCTCGGCCTTGATCTTCTCTTCGGTCTCCGGTGTGCCGTCCCAGTGGCAAAGCAGGAAGCCACCTTTCTCGATCTCTTTTTTGAACTCCTCATAAGTATCAACCTCACGGGTCATCTCCTCGCGATGCTTGAGAGCCTTGTTATAGATGTTCTGCTGAATATCCTCAAGTAGATTCTTGATAAATTCGGCAATACCTTCTAGCGGTTCAACCTGCTTCTCGAGTGTATCACGGCGCATAAGTTCGACTGTGCCGTTCTCGAGATCTCTGGCGCCGATAGCGAGACGCACAGGCACACCCTTAAGCTCATAATCAGCAAACTTAAAGCCGGGACGGCGATTGTCTGCGTCATCATATTTCACGCGTATGCCGAGAGCCCTGAGCTGATCGATAATCGGGTTAACGGCTGCGGTTATAGCCTCTCGCTGCTCGTCATTTTTATATATGGGGACGATTACCACATGGATGGGGGCGATGTGAGGTGGCAATACGAGGCCGTTGTCGTCTGAGTGTGCCATGATCATTGCGCCCATCAGGCGGGTAGATACACCCCATGAGGTTGCCCATACATATTCGGGCTTATTGTCACGGTTGACAAATGTCACATCAAATGCCTTGGCAAAATTCTGTCCCAGGAAGTGACTTGTACCTGACTGCAACGCCTTGCCGTCTTGCATCATAGCCTCTATGGTGTATGTATCCACCGCACCGGCAAAGCGTTCGTTGGCACTCTTGACGCCTGTTATGACAGGAATACCGAGATACTTCTCCGCAAATTCACGGTAGACCTCGATCATTTCCTTAGTCTTCGCTTCGGCTTCCTCGCTGGTGGCATGGGCAGTATGACCCTCCTGCCACAGGAATTCACTTGTGCGGAGGAACATACGTGTACGCATCTCCCAGCGCATCACATTTGCCCACTGGTTGCAAAGTATGGGTAGATCGCGATACGAATTAATCCAGTTGCGGTAAGTGTTCCATATAATTGTCTCAGAGGTCGGGCGGATAATAAGTTCCTCCTCAAGTTTGGCCTCGGGGTCAACTACGACACCGTTGCCGTCTGGATCATTCTTAAGGCGGTAATGTGTGACTACGGCACATTCCTTTGCAAAGCCTTCGACGTGCTCGGCTTCTTTACAGAGAAATGATTTGGGAATAAGCAGGGGGAAATATGCGTTCTGGACTCCGGTTGCCTTGAACATCTCGTCAAGGGTGTGCTGCATACGTTCCCATATGGCGTAGCCATAGGGCTTGATAATCATACAGCCTCTGACGGGTGACTGCTCCGCCAAGTCAGCCTTGACTACCAGGTCATTATACCATTGAGAGTAGTTGTCGGCACGTTTAGTCAGGTCTTTTAGTTCTTTTGCCATTGCAAATATCTTATCTGCGTTAAAATTTTAGCGCAAAGTTACTAAAAATCAGTCTAACCTCAAACACTCATTGCCGATATTAAATGAGGATATTATAAGGTAGATGATTAGATGAGGTAAAAACAATTAGAGGGATAAACTATTTTGAGTTTTTCATCTCCTCGATCAGTCCGGTATCCGGTATGATATATATTTCGAGCCTGCGGTTTTCGGCTCGGTTTGCACGGGATGAGTTCTCTTTCAACGGTTCGTTTGCTGCCATCGGATAACCGGTCAACGAGTCGGTATGTAGTCCGTTAGTATCAAAATAATCATATAACGCTACGATACGTTTCTCTGACAGAGATGTCAGATAATTGTCAGATCCGGTATCATCGGTATGTATGGCCAGCAGTACCTTAAATCGGCCGTTTACCTTGAAGTATGGCAGAAAGGGCCGCAGTAATGAGCCTGCATTCTTAAGTAGGACCGAGTCATTGGGAGCAAACAATTTGTCAGTCGGTATAGTGGCGATAACGATTTCACCCTGGCGCATCGTCTCGACTTTATATCCTGCTTTATGCAAGGCGAGTGCCTCACGCTTCATATAACCTTTGACAAAAGCATTTAGCTTCTGAGGTACTATGGGAGTGGCCAATGCTTGTTCCATCGAGGGCTCTTCGGCCGTCTCGACAGAGTCTTCGACCCCTGCAGGTGTCTGAGCTGTCATATTGAATTGACAGCTCAATACCAACCCGCATATCGCTAATGTTCTTAAGATTGACTTCATAATGAAACTGAAAACGTATGGCCGTTGTGTCGGTCCGTCATATCATAACCCCTTAAAGGACCGAATCCTCATAATCAACCTCAGCCCTGACCATAAGCGGTACATCGGCCGGATCAATAGAGGCTTCCTTATCCTTGCGTAGCATACGGGTCACATAGTCTATCATGTCGGGCTCGATGTCATCGTCGGCCTCGTCATCCGCTGCGTCTACATCAAGCAATCCGTTTTCCTCATAAAAGTCCCATATCATATCAATGACATTAAGCACTTCATCCTCGGGATAAGGTTTGCGACCGGCTTCACGGAGTCGGTCATTAATAAATGTCACTGCTCTAAATTCATCAAATTCCATCTCAGGTATATAGGTTAATTATAATTCGAGTAATCCTTGGGGGAGACTCATCACTATCTCCTTTTTATCTGGCTTGATATCGGTGAAGAACTCCTCTGCCACAGGTATTAACAAATTATCGCCGCCGCGAGTTTCGACGATAAACAGATAATTGGCTGTCGAGTCTTCGATACCGATGATCTTACCTATGAGACCTTTATCCTCAAGGTATACGGTATATCCGATTAAATCATCGGCATAAAGCCCTTCATCGCCCTCCCCTTTCTCTTGGTCTGGCACTTCTGACTTGAGGACGTATGCCGTCTTGTTGGTGAGCATAGCGACTTGATCATCACTGTCGATGCCCGAAATGGTCAACAGGTCTGAGTCAACACCTTTAGGGCGTACCGTATCAATAAAGAACGGAACAAATATCCCGTCAATATCTACTATAACGCAGCTATAATCTTCAAGATCAAGGGTGTCGAAATCGCGAAACAGAGATATTTCACCATTCACGCCGTGCGGTTTAAGGAACTTGCCGACCGCGAGGATGTCTGATTTATCAATCATTTGCGCTTCTTCTTTTTCTTACCTGTCTGGGGTTTGGGTAACTCATGAAATTCATGCAGGCGGTGAGTCTCGGGGTCAAGACGCAGTTCTCCTCCTGACATCACAGCGAGATCGGTAAATATCTTCCGGTCGTCAACACCATCAGGGCTGAGCGCAAGCATCTGTTTTTTCATGTGGTTGGCAAGTAACATCACCACTGCATCCCGCTCTTTGCCTGACTCCATCGCCGCAGCTTTACCGACCATCTGAGATGTGATTTTACCATAGTGCCGGTGACGTATGTCGCTTTGGGCATATGGCACTGTCTCAGGTTGTGTCTTGAGATCTTCAGGCTTGACCACATCCTCGGGATAATCAATATCGAGTCTGAAATCTGACATGATCGCCAGATGATCCCATACTTTATGAGCATTTTCAGGCAGTTTCAACTCGGGGAACAGCTGCTCCATGGCTCTGATAATCGACCTCGCGCATATATTACGTTCCTCGCGGTCTTCGATCGTCATACAGTGGTCGACCATCTGCTGTAAATTGCGGCCATATTCAGGCATCGCCAGCGGCTTGAGCATTGTATTGTATGTCAGCATACTGTCAAAGATATAGTCATATTATTTAGTAAGAGGCGAATAATCGCGAGAATAGCGTAACATCTGAGGTATATAATCCTCGGTGTAAGTCACCTTTATGTCTGCGATCTCGCTCTCATTATCAGTGGGATTGCCGTTAGCATCAACGGCAGTGTATACGGGATTGACAAAACCTTTGTAAGGAGCTATGTCGAGAGTGGCATAACGAGCCAGGACCTCATTGTGGAGCTCGGGGTTAACCTTAACGGCATATTTCTCGACAAGTGCCTCACCGGCAGCATAGTCACCTTCACTCTTAATGCGCTGTATCTCTCCGAGAAGCTGACCAAACAGATCTCGCAGTTTGTTATAGTCGTTGATCTTGACGAAGGTCTTGTCGTCGAGTTTTATCAGTTGGACCACGTTATCGGCTGCGCCATGCTCGAGTACCCACTCGGCGATAAGTTTGCGGTTACGCATGTGAGCCTCCTCTACATCTTTACCGAGCTCGATTCTCATGAGCTGGGTCATCAGACCGTTGAGCATATACTTATAATACTCGGCTTTGTAAGCGTCCGGATTATCGAGCAGCCCCATTTCGATGAGTTTGGGATCTGCAAGATAATAGAGCGCAAACAGGTCGGCACGTGTTTCCTCGAGTGTTGAGCCGTGAGCCTTGAGCGCATCGGGGTCTACACCGGGCAACAGACGGCCTGAGCCGTGTCCGAGACATTCGTGCAGGTCGGTGTGAAGATTATCGGTGATAAAGAGATATTTGTCGAGGAGTTCGCGTGTGGGCTCGTCGATTACAAACTCTTCGTTAAATCCGTTGCCGTGCGAGGCGTCATCATAAGCGCGAGTGATATTCTCGATAGTTACCGATTTTGACCCGTGGGCTGCACGTATCCAGTTGGCATTCGGTAAGTTGATACCAATTGGGGTTGCAGGATACGAGTCTCCGGCAAGAATGGCGGCATTGATGACTTTGGCACTCACACCTTTTACCTCGGGTTTTCGGAAACGGGGGTCAACCGGTGAATTAGACTCAAACCACTGGGCGTTTGAGGCAAGCACACGGGTACGGTTGGATGCCGTCTCGTCTCTGAAATTTACGATTGATTCCCAAGAGCCGGTCATCCCCAGAGGATCGCCGTAACTCTCGATAAAACCGTTTATAAAGTCTACCTGTGAATCGGTGTCCTCTGTCCAGAGGATAGAATATGAGTCAAACAGTTTAAGATCACCGGTGGTATAGAATTTGATGAGTTCATCGATCACGGCTGCCTGTTGAGGCGACTCGGCATATTTTTTTGCTTTCTCAAGATTGTCTATGATACGCTCTATTGCGGCGCTGTAATAGCCGCCGAGACGATAGACCTCCTCCATGATAACTCCGTCAGGAGTTTTTACCAGTCTTGAATTGAGACCGTATGATATGGGGGTGAGATCAGTTGTATCTTTCAGTGCCGCATAATAGGCTTCGACCTCGGGCTGTGATATATTTTCATAAAGGTTGCATGCCGATGTAAGTATGAGGTCTTCGCCGGCAGCCTGATTTACCCTTTTGGGCATGAACTTCGGATCGAAAATCAGACTCAACACCGGACGTAACTGATTGGCGTCAACTTTATAGATATTCTTATCTGACAGATTCTTGAGTTGTTGCTCAAGCCACTCGGCCGAAAATCCGGGGACAAATTTGTCCATTGAGTAATGATGATACGCGCCGTTGCCAAACTCTACTTGCTTGAGGTATTTCTCAAATGCCTTAAACTCCTCTGAGTTCTTGTCTCCGTCATAATTGACATAAACAGTCTCAAGAAGCTGACGCAACGGCAGGTTATATTTGCCGTTCTGATCCCACAGGATGTCACGCCCCTGTAAGGCAGCCTCGGTTAAATAATAGATAAATTTCTTTTGATTGAGAGTAAGTTCCTCAAAGCCGTGTACTACATATCTGAGAACCTCGATATCTGCAAATCGGTCTACGACTGTGCCCGAGGGGTTATTGGGATCAAGATTGTTTGCCATTGCTGTGGTTGCTGTGGCCAGGACTGCGGCCATCGTTATTGTCTTATGAAGTTTCATTATATCTTATGAGGCATTTATTATTCAACGTAAAGTACAAGACCTTTGAGGTATTCACCCTCTGGATGATAGATATTTACCGGATGATCGGCCGGCTGTGTCAGCTGATGAAGAATCCTGATCTTGCGACCGCTCTGTGCGGCAGCCGAAAATACAGCGAGCCTGAACTGTTCGCGGCTCACGGCCTGTGAGCATGAGAATGTAAAGAGTATGCTGCCGGGGGCAAGTTTCTCCATCGCCTTGAAATTGAGTTTCTGATAACCTCTCAACGCGTTGCGCAACGCACTGCGGTGTTTAGCGAACGCCGGCGGGTCGAGTATGACCAGATCGTATGCTCCGTCCTCCATTTTGTCGAGAAATTTGAACGCATCCTCGGCATACGCTCTGTGGCGCGCGTCACCGGGGAAATTCAGAGCGACATTGGCATCTGTGAGCGTGATCGCTTTTTCTGACGAATCGACCGAATGAACCAGTCGGGCGTCCCCGCGGAGGGCATAGACCGAGAAACCGCCGGTGTAGCAGAACATATTCAGGACTTTGCGTCCTTTAGAGTAATGCTGTAACAACGCGCGGTTATCTCGTTGATCTACAAAGAAACCGGTCTTTTGACCTCGTAGCCAGTCGATATTAAACTTGAGTCCATTCTCAAGAGCCTCATTGCCGACATATCCACCTATAAGATAATCGTTCTGAGGATCGAGCCTTGCTTTATATGGCAGGGTGGTCTCTGATTTATAATAGACATTCTCGATACCTGCTCCTTTGAGTTCGACAAGACAGCGGGCAATAATATCTCGGCAATAGTGCATACCCGGTGAATGAGCCTGTACGACTGCCGTAGGTCCATATATGTCAATCACCAGGCCGGGGAGGAAATCACCCTCGCCGTGCACAAGGCGGTATGTCGTATTGTCAGGACGTTGCAAACCGAGGGCTTTCCTTACGGCAAATGCCTCACCAAGACGCTCGGCAAAAAACTCGGCATCAATCTTGCGGTCTGAGAAATCAAGTATTCTCACGGCTATAGAGCCGATCTGATAATGGCCGGTGCCTATGAAACGGCCGCTTGAGGTCTCAACGCCAACTACCTCACCCTCATCGACATCAGGCTGATTGTCAACGAGAGCACCTGAGAATACCCATGGATGAAAACGGTCAAGTGATTCCTCTTTACCTTTCTTTAACTTGAGAACCTTCATTGCCGATTGCTATTTAATGAAAAAACGATAGATATCATTGAAGTTTGCATACAGCAGCAGTGCGATCAGGAACAGCATTCCGGCCATCTGGGCCTTCTCGAGGAACTTGTCTGACGGTTTGCGACGTGTAATTACTTCCCATAACAAGAATGCGACATGACCGCCATCGAGCGCCGGGATTGGCAACAGATTCATAAACGCGAGGATGATTGACAAGAATGCTGTCATCTCCCAGAAAGTCAACCAATTCCATTTGGCCGGGAACATATTGCCTATTGCGCCGAAACCTCCGATCGACTCAGCCCCTTTCTTAGAGAAGATATGTTTGAGTGAACCGACGTATGTCACAAGCATCTCTGTACCGTTGGTCACTCCGACGGGTATTGATTCCAGAAATCCATACCGGGTTGTGTCGCACTCAAATATCTCAAGCGGTTTTTTGAGTTCAAATCCGAGTTTGCCGTCAGCTGTCGGGGTGACGGCTACCGAGATAGTGTCATTGCCACGCAGTAGTGTAACCGTTGTATTACGTCCTCCGTTAAGATACAATGCCCGGGAAAGCTCGCCAAAAGAGGGCGTTAGCGAGTCTCCTACGGCGATAATACGGTCATCGGGTTGCAAGCCTGCTTTGGCTGCCGGTTCGCCCGGGACTACCTTGTTGACAAAGACAGGGATACGATACCCCATGAATCCCTGTTCGGCATCAAGCTGCTCAATAGCATTCTTGGGCAGTAAGATGTCAATGGTGTCGCGATGGTTGCGTAAGACAGTTACTGTCTTTGATTCAAGTAGTTTGAACAGATGCCCGCGATCTTTCTGATTTATCTCCCTGCCGTCTGCCGAGAGCAGGATGTCACCGTTGCGGAAACCTAACTCAATGGCTGCAGGGGCGAAATCCATCCCCTCGTATGCGTTTTGGTATGGGATTGTTTTCTCTCCCCAGTACCATGCGATACCGGCGTAAATGATGATGGCGAGGATAAAGTTGTTGAGTACGCCGCCTGTCATTACCAACAGGCGTTGCCATGCCGGTTTAACCCTGAATTCATCAGGTTTAGGCGGTTGAGCCATCTGCTCTTTATCCATTGACTCATCCACCATTCCGGCGATTTTTACGTAACCGCCGAGAGGTAGCCACCCGATACCATACTCGGTATCGCTCTTTTTGGGTTTCCACTTAAACAGCGTAAACCAGGGATTGAAAAACAGATAGAATTTCTCAACTCTTATCTTAAATACGCGGGCCCATAAGAAATGGCCGAACTCATGTATGATTACCAATAGTGAGAGTGCGGCAATTAGTTGCAGGGCCTTTATGAGGAATGATTCCATTACAGTGATCTGATTGGGGAGAGTCGGTTAAAATGTGAATACTGAGGTCGTGGCGAGTTTCTCAACCATTTCGGCTGTGCGTTGACGGGTGACGAGATTACACTCGACATAATCGTCATAGCCCGGATGTAAAATATCTGTATCCATTGTTGTTACTGCATTGATTATCAATGGATAGATGTCAATAAATCTGATTTTATCCTCAAGGAATGATGCCACCGCTATCTCATTTGCAGCATTGATGACACAAGGCACCAGTCCTCCCCTCTCTAAAGACAATCGTGCCAAGGTGATTCCGGGGAAACGGCTGGTGTCTGGTTGCTCAAATGTCAATGTAGATAAGGTACTGAAATCAAGCCCTTTTGATGAGGTTGCCCGACGGGTAGCCCCGGCCAGTGCATACCTGATCGGGCCTCGCATATCCGGTGTGCCGAGTTGTGCCTTGACAGATCCGTCAACAAACTCTACCATCGAGTGAACAATTGATTGAGGATGCACGATCGCCTCGATGTGGTCAGCCTCAATACCAAACAGCCAACGGGCCTCAATTATCTCAAAGGCCTTATTGACCATTGTTGCCGAGTCAATGGTGATTTTTGCACCCATTGACCAGTTGGGATGACGCAGTGCGTCAGCGCGTGTGGCATTGCGGATCTGATCGAGCGACCATGTGCGGAACGGTCCGCCCGATGCGGTAATGATAAGTTTTTTAACCGATTCAGGTGTCTCTCCTACAAGACATTGGTAGATAGCCGAATGTTCGGAATCAACGGGGATAACCGTTGATTTACTTTTTGAGAGTTTGCGGGTGACAAGTTCGCCGGCCACAACGAGAGTTTCTTTATTGGCGAGAGCTATCTCTTTGCCGGCTTCAATGGCAGCCAGGGTCGGCGCGAGACCGCTGTACCCGACAGTAGCGGTGACAACGATATCGACAAAATCGGCAGACATTGCATCCTTTATTGCCTGCTCGCCGGATGCGACGGCAATATCAGTCCCGGATAACTGTGATGCCAGTCTGGTTTCGAGAGTCGGATTTGCTATCACCACCAGTTTGGGATGCCATTGCAACGCCTGCGCTGCGAGTTCTTCGACCTTTCTGCCGGCGACAAGCACAGTCGGACGCAGCCTGTCGGGGTATTCCTGACAGACATCAAGTGTTTGCCGGCCGATCGACCCTGTCGAACCGAGGATCGCGATATTTTTTATTTGATGATGGTTTTCTTTCATAAAATCAAGATGGAACGGGATAACCCATTCCATCTTGCAAAGTTAGATATTTTTTTTGAGTTTTACAAACCGATTTCTTAGCCCTTCATGAGTGTCAAAGTCCGAATCTGACACCGACTTGCAATAGACCCTGAGCACCGAAACCGAGCTCGCCATATAGCGAAACATTATTGGCGATCTGTGCTTCGGCACCGAGCGGAGAAATCTGATATGCAAAATAAGTCTTGTTATAAGAATCGAAATGTTTGGGCATCATGTGTGATATTTCAACACCCAGACCAAGCTGGCCGTAGAGTTTGACCACGCGATTGCTCCAATACTGATAACGTCCGTTAAGCATGACTGCATTATAGAGTATCGATGACGACTCAGGTCCTTTGGTGGTTGTGCTTGAGATTGTGTAACTTGGGCCGATCCAGAATTTAGGTGCGACCTTAAAGTTTACACCAACAGTCACCGCTCCCCAGGCATTGTTGACGCTATTCCAGTCATCATGCATATTTGTTGCATCCATCTGGGTGTAACCGCCGTATCCGACATATAATTCTGGCTTCTGAGCAAACGAAGCAAATGATGTCGCAATGATAGCGACGATGATTAAAAGATACTTTTTCATTTCCGTAATAATTAAATAAAACAGACTAATGACTGAAATCATTTTACGAGAGCTTAAGACTCTGCATATTTCCTTAACATACGGATACTGAAAAAGTTCGTTTACATTCTTTCTGTATAATAAGGTTAGACTCTTAATTCTATCAGAAATGTGACCTCCATAAAGAGACTTTACCCGGTGAAGATCTCTTTATATCAATTAACCGCTGATTAGATGACCCCTTGAATAATAGCGTAGTATCTCTTAGGACCTCGATAAACGGACCGTCGACCAATACTTCAACAAATTGTAAGAACCGATCTATCCCCGGCATTTTCTCGCAAATTTCTTCATAAAGAAAACCGGTGTAGCACCAGATAGTGTATCCTTTACCGTGCAACCGCTCGACTAACGGCAACAGCTCTTTCCATCTGTATATCGGGTCACCGCCGGTGAGTGTCACATTGAATCCGTGGCGATCTATTTCAGTGATTATATCATCAGTAGACATCTCTTTTCCTGCGTTAAAATCCCACGATTGGGGGTTGTGGCAGCCCGGACACTGATGTCTGCAACCGGCAAGATAAATAGATGTACGTAGTCCCGGGCCGTCTACTGACGTTCCCGGGACTATATCAATTATTCTGATGTTGTCAGTCATATACGCTGATACAGACCGCCGGCAGGCTCATTACAAGGATGATATTATTTATGTACGACACGATCTTTAAGTTCAGCAAGTTTGGCCGAGTTCCAACGGTCTGTCGTGCCGACGAGATAGCCGGTAATTCGCTGTAACTTGTCAAGATGATGGCTACCGCAATGAGGACATTCCTCGAGGGTTTCCTGAGCATCTTCATATCCGCAATCCATACAGCGGTTACGGTTATGGTTTACCGAGCAATAACCGATATTATTCTTATCCATCAGGTCAACGATGTCGGCGATAGCCTGCGGGTTGTGGGTTGCATCGCCGTCTATCTCGACATAAAATATATGACCGCCACGGGTAAGCTCGTGATAGGGGCCCTCGATCTTAGCCTTGTGGCGGGGCGAACATTTATAATATACCGGTACGTGGTTAGAGTTGGTATAATAGATCTTGTCGGTGATGCCTGGCAGCACACCAAAACTATTGCGGTCTTTGGCTGTAAATTTTCCTGATAGTCCCTCGGCCGGTGTAGCCAAAACGGAGAAATTGTGGCCATATCTCTCTGAGAACTCGTTTGCACGCGATCTCATGTGAGAAACGATGCGGAGACCGAGTTGCTGAGAGGTCTCTGACTCACCGTGATGTTTGCCGGTAAGGGCCACCAGACATTCGGCAAGTCCGATAAATCCGATGCCGAGAGTACCCTGATTGATTACCTCCTCTATAGTGCCGTTGCGGTCGAGTTTGTCAGCACCGTTCCACAGACGGCTCATCAACAACGGGAACTGTTTGACCAGTGCTGTTTTCTGGAAATCGTAACGGTCGTTAAGTTGACGGGCTGTAATCTCAAGCAGGTCGTCGAGTTTCTTGAAAAATTTCTCAATACGTTCCTGCTCATCCTTGATCGGCATACACTCGATAGCGAGTCTGACGATATTGATGGTCGAGAAACTGATATTACCACGACCGATAGATGTTTTTTCACCGTAGCGGTTCTCAAAGACACGCGTGCGGCATCCCATTGTTGCTACCTCATAGAGGTACCTCTGGGGGTCGTCGGGTGTCCATTTCTCGTGATGGTTAAAGGTGGCGTCGAGATTGACAAAGTTGGGAAAGAAACGGCGGGCGGTAACTTTACAGGCCTGATGATAGAGATCATAGTTGGGGTCTCCCTCGTTGTAATTTACGCCGCGTTTCTTTTTCCATATCTGTATCGGGAAGATAGCGGTGGCACCGTTACCCACACCTTCGTAAGTCGATTGCAACAGCTCCCTTATCACGCAACGGCCTTCGGCAGAGGTGTCCGTACCGTAGTTGATAGAAGAGAATACTACCTGGTTTCCCCCGCGAGAATGGATGGTATTCATGTTGTGGATAAACGCCTCCATAGCCTGATGAACACGGCTGACCGTGCAGTTCATGGCGTGCTGGGCTGCTCTCTCCTTGCCTTTCAGGCCATCGAGCGGTTTCTTAAGGTAATCCTTAAGAGGTGCATGATAGAGATCAGACAGGTCCTCACCTGTGACCGCCTCAGCTTTTTTGAGTTCCTCGATATAAGATGATCTGACAAAGGGGGCGAGATAAAAGTCAAATGCCGGGATTGCTTGACCGCCATGCATCTCATTCTGGGCTGTCTCAAGCGAAATGCAAGCTATCACGCTGGCCGTCTCGATGCGTTTGGCCGGACGTGATTCACCATGACCTGCTATAAAACCGTGTTGCAGGATGTTGTTAAGCGGATGCTGCACACAGGTAAGTGATTTTGTGGGATAATAATCCTTATCATGGATATGCAGATACCCGTCTTTGACCGCCTGACGTGCCTCGGTGGTGAGAAGATAGTCGTCGACAAACGGTTTGGTTGTCTCAGATGCGAATTTCATCATCATACCGGCCGGTGAGTCGGTATTCATGTTGGCGTTTTCGCGCGTGATATCGTTGTTTTTAGCCTCGATGATCTCAAGGAATATATCGCGGGTCTTGGCCCGTCGTGCGATGCTGCGCTGATCGCGGTATGCGATGTAGCGCTTTGCCACCTCTTTGCGCGGCGACTTCATCAACTCAAGTTCGACACGGTCTTGTATCTCCTCGACTGTCATCTGTTCTTTGCCGGAGACTCCGATGCGGTCTGTAATGCGATGGATCAAAGCCTCATCTTCACCCAGAGGGGTTTGGAGCATGGCTTTACGTATGGCTGCCTTGATTTTTTCTTCATTATAGCCGACTACGCGGCCATCGCGTTTAAGAACGGTCTGTATCATGGATAGTTGATGATTTCAGGATTTATTCGGAAGACGATAAGGGAATGTTGGCGTGCAACAAATCCGGCGACAAAGGTATATAGAAATTTTGTCATGCGCAACAATTGTTGTCCTAAATAATTAAAAAGTTTTCCGTTTTGGAAAACTTTTTAGGATTACTCAACTTGTAATTATTTGATATAAAGTTATTTAATTTTTGTTTTGGATAACTTTGGTAAATATTGGAATGAGTTGGATAGAAACGACATCAGACATATTATGTCTTCATTTTGCCAACGGGCGGTGCGGTGAGCTTGATTTTTACGATAGTCGTGCGGTCAAGACTACGGGCTATCGCTCCGTCAAAATGATCCATATATCCGGGCAGAAAACGCTCGCAGATCAATCTAAGGGCTTTGATCTTTTCGACATTGTCTGTCACAATCTCAGCCATCCCTATCGCTATGGCCGAATGATAGTGTTCGGTAAAGTTACTTTTATCCTCCTCAAATTTCGGAGTACACTTACTGACGGCTGAGAGACTGACGCAAGGGTTATATTTTAGGCAATCAAGTTTCTCCCCCTCATCTGCACAATGGAAGTAAAATACATCTTGCTCTCTTGCCAATGACAGTGGCAAACCGTATGGTGTGCCGTCAGGGCCGACCATACTAACGGTAATGTAGGGGGCTTTATCAAAGACTTGATATGCCCACTCCGCCGGCTGCTGCCGGGATATTTTACGCATTGTCCGCATAGATATCCCCTTTTTCTCTATTCTATTTTTCTTTGTGACTCTCCGAGACGATATAGTGCTTGACTTTCTGGAAAAGACGGGTGGCGAAGACAAAGTCATTGAGGGCCTCATTTGTGGTGGTAAATATTCGCTCCTTGTCACCGACCCATTCTCTGTAACCCTTATTGATAAAGATGATATTCTCTCCGATACCGAGCACCGAGTTCATGTCATGGGTATTGATAATGGTGGTGATACCATATTCGTGAGTGATGTCGTGCAGAAGTTCGTCGATCAGGATAGAGGTGCGGGGGTCGAGCCCTGAGTTAGGCTCATCACAAAAAAGGTATTTGGGATTGAGCGCGATCGCACGGGCAATGGCGACACGTTTCTGCATACCGCCCGATATTTCAGAGGGGAATTTTTTCTCTGCACCTTGCAGGTTGACGCGCTCGAGACAAAACCGTGCCCGGTCGAGTATCTCTCCGCGGGTCATATCTGTAAACATTGTCAGCGGGAACATTACATTACCCAACACTGTCTCCGAGTCAAAGAGCGCTGATCCCTGAAAGAGCATTCCGATCTCTTTGCGCAGGTCTTTTACCTGACTTGCGTTCATCTTCAGGAAATCGCGGCCGTCATAAAGGATCTCTCCTTTCTCTGGCGTGACAAGGCCTACAATAGACTTCATGAGCACAGTCTTGCCCGACCCGCTCTGACCGATAATCAGATTAGTTTTGCCGGTATAAAAGGTGGCAGAGACATCATGCAGGATGGTATTGCCATCAAATGACTTGGTGAGATTTTTGACTTCGATCATTGCAGCAACAGTTTTGTCAGGATGACATCAAACAGCAGTATCAGGATAGATGATGACACGACAGCATTAGTCGATGCCTTACCCACTTGCAGAGCCCCACCTTTGACATAATAGCCAAAAAATGAAGCCACGGATGCGATGATATAAGCGAATACCAGACTCTTTATAAGACCATACCAGACATACCACTCGTTAAAGAATGCCTGGATACCGTATGTGTATCTTGCCGTAGAGATAAGGTCGGTAAATATAGTCACGAGATAGCCGCCGAGAATCGATGTACCGATACAGAACACGCTGAGTACGGGCATGAATCCCACGAATGCGACAATCTTGGGTAGCACCAGATAGTTGACCGAATTTACCCCCATGATATCAAGCGCGTCAATTTGCTCGGTCACCCTCATTGTTCCGATTTCAGAGGCGATGTTAGAGCCGACCTTTCCGGCAAGGATAAGACATAGGATAGAGTTTGAGAACTCGAGCAATACGATGTCACGGGTCGCGAGACCGACAGAATAGGCCGGCATCAGCGGGTTTGAGGTGTTGAGCTTCATCTGTATCGTGCAAACCGCTCCGATAAAGACCGAGATCACGATCACCAGCGGTATAGAATCGACCCCTAACTTTGAGACCTCCTGGACAGTGCGTTTGAAGAATACTTTCCACTTATCGGGTATCGAGAATGCCTTTGCAATGAACAGGCAATAGCTTCCCAATTGGCTTAGTGACGACTGTATTATCATAAATATCTTGACCTGTGGCTGTTATGTGAATATCCCTAAAGGCCGCTCACCCGTGGTGAGCGACTTTACACTACAAAGGTAAGGAAAATTTCCACAAAAATTATCTCAGGGCATAAATATGAACTAAAAAATTCGTAAATTCGCCATCAAAATAATCCATTTATTCCATAAACCAATGCTTATCATCGGTATTGCAGGTGGCACCGGCTCGGGTAAAACCACCGTTGTCAATAAAATCATTTCGAGTTTTCCCGCCGGAGAGGTTGCCGTCATTCCTCAGGACTCTTATTATAAGGATTCTTCGCATATCCCCCCTGAGGAGCGCAGCAAGATAAACTTTGATGAGCCTGATGCTATTGAGTGGACCCTTTTGGTCGAGCATCTGCGTCTGCTCAAAGCCGGTAAAGCAATCGATATGCCCACCTACAGCTACCTGACGTGCACCCGTCAGGAAGAGACCGTTAGGGTCGAGCCGCGTGACGTGGTGATCGTCGAGGGAATCCTCGTGCTGACTGATCCGGTGTTACGTCAGATGATGGATGTCAAATGTTTTGTTGATGCCGATGCCGATGATCGGCTCATACGTGTCATCGCCCGTGACTGTATCGAGCGAGGCCGCACGCCCCAGATGGTAATCGACCGTTATGAGGAGATACTCAAACCTATGCACTGTCAGTATATCGAGCCGTGCAAGCGTTTTGCCGATCTTATCATCCCACAGGGTGGTACCAACTCTGTAGCCATCGGTTTGCTTACCGATTATATCGACGGCCGTCTTAAAAAAGGAGCGTTAAAATAATAAGCGATAAGATAAATGAACGTGGAGGAGAATAATGAAGATTTCTCGGCTGTCGCCATTGCTGATGACTCTGCTACTATCAATCCCGGCAATGAAAAGATGGTGTTGCGTACCGAGAATCTGGTAAAGAAATATGGCAACCGCACAGTGGCCAATCATGTATCGATTGATGTCACACAGGGTGAGATCGTCGGGTTGCTCGGCCCTAACGGGGCGGGCAAGACCACCACGTTCTATATGACAACCGGCCTTATCACACCTAACGAGGGGCGCATCTATCTTAATGATAAGGATATAACCAAATACCCGGTATACCGCCGGGCGCAAAACGGCATAGGTTACCTCGCTCAAGAGCCCTCGGTGTTCCGCAAACTTTCGGTCGAGAATAACATCCGGTCTATTCTCGAGATGACCGGTATGTCTAAAGAGGAACAGCGTGATAAACTTGAGAGTCTGATAGCAGAGTTCAGACTCCAGAAAGTCCGGAAGAACCTCGGTGATCAGCTCTCCGGTGGTGAAAGGCGACGTACCGAGATCGCCCGCTGTCTGGCCATTAATCCCAAGTTCATCATGCTTGATGAACCGTTTGCAGGTGTCGACCCGATAGCAGTGGAGGATATTCAAGAGGTTGTATATCGCCTGAAAGAGAAAAATATAGGCATACTTATCACCGACCACAATGCTCAGGAGACACTGCGTATCACTGACCGCGCTTATCTTTTGTTTGAGGGGAAAATCCTCTTCCAAGGGACGTCCGAGGAGTTGGCCGAGAATGCTGTTGTACGCGAGAAATATCTTGGTCAGAGTTTCATCTTTTATCGCAAGAAGTTTGATGCCCGCGGGAATAATCAGCAACCGGCTGAGCAGGCATGATAATATGAACGAAGCTCCCGACATCGCTGTCGAGAGTTTCGACCCTTAAATGAAATATATTGATAATAACGAATACATCTGAATAATTCAAATCAGATGTATTCTGATAGATCTACCTCAGAATCGAGACTTCTCTGAATTACCTGCGCCTGTGCCGCGATAACGGTCTCGGGTGGTGTTGAACCGGTATTCCAGGGTAAACATCACTGTGCGCCTGGGTGAGAAGTTCTTCTGTATGATCTGCACCGCATTTCCGCAAAAGAGTGCATCTCTCTGTGAGGAATTAAAAATATCTTTGACTTCGGCCGTGATACTGAATGTATCTTTAAGAAACCCTTTATAGAGTTTCACATCAGCGTTCCAGGGGGTGTTGGTGAGTTTTATGTTGTTGTCCCATGTGCGGGTCATAAGTTGCGCATCGACATTTAACCAAATGTCAAAGGGTAACTTGACTGCGTTTTGCCATTGAAGCATAAAGCCGGGTGTATTCATTGCTGTCATTTCGCCGTTGACCGGGAGTGTCAGCCATTGTTTCATCACACCGGCATTGACTCGTGGCTGCCACACGCCGAGTCTGAATTGTGCACCGACAAACACCGAGAGATAATGTTTGTGATCGAGATTGGCTGTACGCACGATGGTCGCCTCAGAGTCTGCGCCGTATGGCTCGGTAATGTGGTAGACTCCGTCTATGATATACTTATATGTGATCTGGCCGTAAAACTGTCGCCATTGAGCCATATATTCAAGAGTCTGTATTTTGGTGGGCTTGAGATAAGGGTTACCGGTCTCGTATGTCAGGCGGTTGACATAACCAATGGATCCGTCGAGTTGGCTATATCCGGGTCTGACGGTCTTGGCGGTATAATTCAGCCCCATTCTCACCTTTCCGATCTGAGAGGAGACCTCAAGTGAGGGAAACAGATTGTCATATGTTTTACTTTGGCTGTCACGGTGCTCTCCCATTTCATAATAATCATAAGTGATATGTTCATAGCGAACACCTGCGCCGATGTTAAACCGTCCGAACTGTTGACCGATCTGAGCAAAGACGGCCATGTTGCTTTCATCGACCTTGTTGTCAGTGCCGCTAAGTTCTGAGATGTTAGCCGTGAACAGGTTTGTCATACGGGTGTTAGTGTACTCTTCTCCGACCTCGATTCGCCCCCGCCACACAGGATAATTCAACAGTAATTTCTCGGCAAACATACGGTAACGATTGGTCGATGTCGTCGTCACGATGCGACCGTCTCCCAGTTGGGCCACTTCATCATTATATGAGTCCTCACGGCTTTTGGTGTAGAAATAATCGGCATTGAAATCTATGCCTAATTTACCCGTCGATCCATTGTAATAGAGATTGGCAGAGTGCATCGGCAATGCTTTCATCTTACCGTCCACCACGGCATCGATCATTTGCGCTGACCCTCCATTCTGCCATACCTCGGTTGGGATACTGCCGTTAATGTTGTGTCGGTTATAACCACTGCGGTAATAAGCGCCAATGCTGTGGTTCTCATTTATCATCCACGAGAAACCGATTTTACCGTTCATATCGTTATAACGCTCTTTATAATCAGAGTGAATCTTTTGCAGAAATATCCCGTAAGGTGTTGTGGTAGTCATATTATCTACCCTGTCAGTATAATTGTGGCCATACCACCAGCCATAATTGGCAAATATTTCGAGACCGCCCGTGCGGTACTTGAGGTCGATGGAATTACCCGTGCGGAATTCGCGCAGAAATCCGTTATCGGTGCGGAACGTACAGCTCCATCCATCACCTTTGGGCGGTTTGGTGCGTATTCTTATTACCGATTTTACCTCAGCCGAATATGCTGCCCCCGGGTTTGAGATCACTTCTACGTTCTTGATGTCTTGAGAATTAAGTTGAGATAGTTCAATCAGGTCATTAACTTTACGCCCGTTGATGTATACTTCGGGCGCACCACGACCGAATACCTCAAATGAGCCCTCGTTATTGACCACCATCGGTATTTTTGCCAATACGTCATTGGCAGTCCCGGCAATGGCAAGCATACTATCCTCTACATTTGTAACAAGCGCATTCCCTTTTAGTGTTGTCGACGGACGGGATGCATTGACAACTACCTCTCCTAACTCGACTGACGAGGGTGTCAAGGTTAAAACCCCGAAATCTCCCGTGCCAGGGACATTCTCAATACGTGTCTCATATCCTATGAAGGAGAATTTTGCAGAGAGCTGACATTTCGCATCAGTGGTGATGATGAAATCGCCGTTGGCATCTGTTATTCCTCCGTTAATATAGGTTGAGTCGCAATATAAGACCACATTTACATACTCGAGCGGCGTATTCTTATCGTCGGTTACTTTACCTTTTATTTCGCGGCCGGACGCCGGGAATATTACCATCAGGGTGATTATAAGAGTCATTATCGTTTTCATCTTGTCTATCTTTTAAGTTTAATAATATTGTCTATAATACTGCCGTCGACAGAGATCCCGTTTTCTTCAAACCTGTCTGTCATCTGCTGTTTGACACTATCGAGAATCTGTGTGTCAAGATCCTCCCAGGCGTAGATCTCAGAGCAATCTTCATTAGCGGTGACACGGGCATTTCGCTCGGTCTTGACCCCGTCTTTGTCGGTTACATAATAGATGATCACTGCCGAGCAGGTGTGGTCGTTGTTGTTTGATACATCTGACATTCCCACATATTCAACATAGGGGACGGTGTCGACCCGCGCGAGCAGGGCCTGCTCGAGATTTCGGTCGCGGCGAACGTTTTGACCTGTCGTGCATGAACTGAGCGCGACAGCAGCCATTAGCAATCCAATGGCGATGAGATGAAATTTCAGATTCATTTTTACATCAGATTTAATTGATTTTCTGATGCAAAATTATCCCTAAAAGGATTTTAACTCCAAATCTAAAAGTCTTAACATAAAAGATGCAACTCGCTGATAATCAGCGGTTGCATCTTTTAATATTCTTAATGTTGTGTCTCGGGGTCTTAATACACACTTAATCGGTCTGATGGTTGCGCAGGCATGTAACAATATCCTCTTTCTCAGGTACGCCGAGTTTCTTTCGGATTGATGTCTTGCGGACATAGATTGTCGCAGTGGTCTGGCCCGTAATCACACTGATTTCTTTTGTGGTGAATCCGGCAATCATCAAAACGATTATCTGCTCCTCTTTGGCCGTAAGGAGATCTCCGTATTTGTTCACTATATCTGTATAGAATCCTTGATAAAGATTGTCGATCAGCTCAAACAGATTATCCCAGTTTACCAGTTCCCCGTTTGTCTCTCCCTCAATAGATGAAATCTTGCGTAACATCTCGCGGTTTTGCTCGGTCGGTGTCTCTGCCACCATCTTGATGATGCCCAGTTGCTGAAGCATCGCACGGCGTAATGCCGGGCGGTCTGAGGTAGCGGACTGTGGATCCGGCGCGGGGGCTGCTTTATACTCGTCGACCATTGTCTGCAATGCCTCGATACGCTCCTCTTTTTCTCGTTCTTGCTGACGACGGATAATTATAATCCATGCAGCGGCAGCGATGATTAACAAAGTCGCGATTATGATGACAAGGATTATCACAGTCTTATGTTCGCTCTCGGCCTTGAGAGCCAATGCACGACTCTCTTGCTGCAAAGCCCCGCGCTCCGATTCCCATTGCGAGGCTTTCATGCGATTATAACGTTCTCGCTGACGATTATTTAACCCTGATACATGAGAGATTTTCATTTTACCGGTCTGCTTGAACTCAATCAGAGTACGCATCAGGTTACTGAAACTGCGGTAATATGTATCGTCATCGCCTCTGAGTCGAGCGGCCATGCTGTCTGCCATTGCCAGCTCTCTTGATGCCCTTTGCGTGTCACCCATATTCAAAGCGTTCATTGCCGACTGCATGTGCAGGTAATCAGCTGCTCCATTATCGGGAGACGATTTAGCGAAGATTCCCTCAATGACAGCGTCACTCTCGCTATTGCGTCCCATTTCTCCCAAAATCTGCGCACGTTCAAGCTCAAATATGAATTGCTTCTCTCCCAGTTTGCTGTTAAGGGCTTCATCAATAAGATTATCGATAAAGATTAGAGCGGAATCTAATTGGCCTGAATACTCGTATGCACCGACAAGCATAAATTGCGCTTCCAATTTCCTGATGCTATCGGTTTCGGCGGCAACTAATTTTTTAGCGAATGGTAGCATTTCTATTCCCTGATATTCTGAAGCTCCAAGAAGTACACGTATTCTCAAAGCCTGGATTTTCAACGAATCCGGTACATTGTTAAAACCTGATAGAGAGTCGAGCATTGTGATAGCTCCGGGCGTATCCCCTGCCCAAAACTTATACCACGCCATTGCCGTTGCGCAGCGCGTATCCCTAACAATATCCTTACCACTATAATACCGGTAGGCAAAAGTGATCAGCGAATCACAGATCATTGAACGGTTGCGTTTTAAGTGCCCCCACGCTTTGAGGTAATGATATTTAGCTTTGACCGAATCCTCGGTGAGTTCTGACGGGTCGAGTTGATCAAGCAGAGCAAGCGCGCTGTCGGTATTGGTCTCTATTAAGCATTCGGCTGCATCAATTTTTTCTTTATTATGCAAGTCAGAGCGCGAGCATGACACCATCCCCGTGAAAACTATGAGTGATATGATCAAAAACAGGTTATGCATACGTTGATATAATATATGTGACAAAGTTATCAATTAATATTGAATGATCTGCTATTTACCGCATTTTATCTCAATAGCCCGGTCAGGAGGAGAGGTAATGAGGAGGGTGAATATTTTTCAAAAAATAGTCGGGTTTATTTTGCGAAAAAAAGAATTATACCTACCTTTGCGGGGTGAAATTTTCAAGTATGGACACTACGAAATTTTCCTCTGATTCAGCATCGGCAACCTTAAGGTTCACCAAGATGCACGGCATCGGTAATGACTATGTCTATATCGATTGCATGGGGGGCTCCCCATCTGACCCCGCGACCTTATCTGTCTTGCTCAGTGACCGCCACAAAGGGATAGGCGGAGACGGCATCATCCTCATCTGCCCCTCTGAGTCATCAGATTTCAAGATGCGGATATTCAACGCCGACGGCTCTGAGGCGAAGATGTGTGGCAACGGCTCGCGTTGCATAGGAAAATATGTTTACGACTTCGGTCTTACGGATAAACTCAAATTAACGCTCGAAACACTTTCGGGCGTTAAATATTTAACGCTTTATCCCGGCCCTGACGGTAAGATTGCCTCAACGACTGTTGATATGGGAGCACCGATACTCACCCCGGCAGATATACCTGTGGTTGCCGTCAACAACTTGCAGATCCCGGTCGAAGTTGACGGTGAGACCTATATAATCAATGCCATATCAATGGGTAATCCCCACGGGGTCATATTTGTCGATGACCTCGACTCGACGGATATTCACCGTATCGGACCGAAACTTGAGAATCATCCGATGTGGCCTGACCGCGCCAATATCGAGTTTGCTCAGGTAATCAATCCTAAAGAGATAAGAATGAGAGTGTGGGAACGAGGAAGTGGAGAAACCCAGGCCTGCGGTACCGGTGCTTGTGCCACAGCGGTGGCAGCATCTTTACTCGGTCTCGCCGATAAAGAGGATGTCACCATTCATCTCTTGGGTGGTGATCTGGTCATTTCTCAAGATCCGGTTACCGGTCATGTCATGATGAATGGGCCCGCCACCACCGTATTTAACGGTGAGATGGAAGTCCCCGCCAATCTATTGTAATCTTCTCATTAACTTTTGAATCATCCCTATGTTCACAATAAACGACAATTTCTGTAAACTCCCCGAGAGTTATCTATTCTCAGAGGTAGCCCGACGTATCAATGCCTTCAAGCAGACTAACCCCGAGGCCGATGTGATACGTATGGGCATCGGAGACGTCACCCTGCCGCTATGCAAAGCCGCAATAGAGGCGATGCACAAAGCAGTCGACGATGAGGGTAACGCCGAGACTTTCCATGGGTATGGTCCCGAACAGGGATACGCTTTTCTGCGCGACGCTATCGCAAAATATGATTATAATAAACGCAATATAGACATAGATCCCTCTGAGATCTTTGTCAGTGACGGCGCAAAAAGCGATACCGGTAACTTCGGCGACATTCTCTCTGTAAATAATATCGTGGCCGTGACTGATCCTGTCTATCCGGTATATGTAGATACCAACGTGATGGCCGGGAGAGCCGGTGAACTGACCGACGGCGCATGGAACAAGATCGTTTATCTCCCGGTCACGGCTGCTAACGATTTTATCCCTGCACTCCCGACAGATGACATAGTTCCTGACATTATATATCTTTGCTATCCCAATAATCCCACAGGCACTACCCTAACCCGCAACCAGCTCAAGGTGTGGGTCGATTATGCTCTCAAACACGGGTCACTGATACTATTCGATTCGGCATACGAGACGTTTATCCGTCAGGAAGACGTGCCTCATTCGATCTATGAGATCGAGGGTGCACGGCGGTGTGCCGTCGAGTTCCGCAGTTTCTCAAAGACTGCCGGATTTACCGGGGTGAGGTGTGGTTATACAGTTGTTCCTAAAGATCTTGTTACCTGTGATTCAGAGGGAAAAGAGGTTTCTCTCAATTCCTTGTGGAACAGACGTCAATGCACTAAATTTAATGGAGCGTCATATATATCGCAGCGCGGAGCGGCCGCTGTCTATACAGATGAGGGTCGCAAGCAGATTAAAGAGGCGGTCGATTACTATCTGACAAATGCCCGAATCTTGCGCGAAGGGTTGACCGCTGCCGGACTTGAAGTATTTGGCGGCATCAATGCCCCGTATGTGTGGATCAAGACACCCGGTAACATGACATCGTGGGAATTCTTTGATCTGCTCCTTAAGAAATGTAATGTCGCCGGTACACCCGGATCGGGTTTCGGTCCGTCAGGCGAGGGATACTTTCGCCTGACAGCATTCAATACACTCGAGAATACGATCGAGGCAGTCAAACGTATCACAACACGACTTTGAGTTTAATGCGTCAAAGCTGTCATCGTTTTAGGTTTGTGGTGATAGCGGAAACGTAAATTATAATTTATCCATTCCAATCTTATGTCATTACTAAGATTCAATGCGGTTAAAGAGGCTTCTGACCGCAAGGCTGTGGCAGTTGAAACACCTGCCGAGCGTCCCGAAAAATTCTATGGCGAAGCGGTTTTCAATCGCCAGAAGATGTTTGAGTACCTTTCTAAGGATACTTATGACCAACTGGTCAATGCGATCGACAACAAACTGCCGATATCTCGTCAGCTCGCCGACAGTGTCGCAGCCGGAATGAAGCAATGGGCCATCGACAACGGTGCGCGCCACTATACCCACTGGTTTCACCCTCTCACCGGTGGTACAGCCGAGAAACATGACTCATTTATCGAGCATGACGGCAAAGGCGGTGTCGTAGAGGAGTTCTCGGGTAAACTGCTGGTACAGCAGGAGCCTGATGCCTCAAGTTTCCCCAATGGTGGTATTCGTAATACTTTCGAGGCACGCGGTTACTCTGCCTGGGATATCTCATCGCCTGTGTTTATCCTTAACAAGACATTGTGTATTCCCACCATTTTCATCTCATATACCGGCGAATCACTCGATTTCAAGACCCCGCTGCTGCGCGCCCTTAATGCCGTAGACAAGGCTGCCGCCGATGTCGCCAGATATTTTGACAAGGATGTAAAGCATGTGATCAGCTATCTCGGCTGGGAGCAGGAATACTTCCTTGTCGATGAGGCTCTTTATGCAGCACGTCCTGACCTTGTTATGACAGGACGTACTCTCATGGGGCATGAAAGTGCCAAGAATCAGCAGCTCGAAGATCATTATTTCGGTGCTATACCCTCACGTGTCGAGGCGTTTATGCTCGATCTTGAGACAGAATGTCATCGTCTCGGCATCCCTGCCCGTACTCGTCACAACGAGGTTGCGCCCAATCAGTTTGAACTTGCGCCGATCTTTGAGGAGACAAACCTCGCCAATGACCACAACCTGCTGTTGATGAGTCTTATGACAGAGGTTGCCAAACGTCACAACTTCAGAGTGCTCCTGCACGAAAAACCATTTAACGGTATAAACGGGTCGGGTAAACACAACAACTGGAGTCTCGGTACAGACACCGGCACGTTGCTTTTTGCCCCCGGCAAGACTCCCCGCGAAAATCTCAGATTTATCACGTTCATCGCCAATGTGATGGCAGCTGTGCATAAGCATAACGGTCTGCTTAAGGCTTCAATATCGTCAGCAACCAATGCTCACCGTCTTGGCGCGAACGAGGCACCCCCTGCCATCATCTCTATATTTGCCGGTTCGCAGTTGTCAAATATATTTGAGCGTCTTGCAAACAGTACCGAGGATGAGCTCATCGAGTTTGAGAGCAAAGAGGGTATCACTGTAGGTGTCGCTCAGATTCCCGAAATTCTCCTTGACAATACCGACCGCAACCGTACATCGCCTTTTGCTTTCACCGGCAACCGTTTTGAATTCCGTGCCGTTGGTTCGTCAGCCAACTGCGCCTCTGCCATGATTGCTCTCAATGCTGCCGTTGCCGAGCAGTTGGCCGAGTTTAAACAGCGTGTCGATCACCGCGTTGAGCGAGAGGAATCTCTCTATCATGCCATCCTCGAGGAGGTCAAGGCTCTCCTTGCTAAATCAGCACCTATCCATTTTGATGGCAACGGCTACTCTGAAGAGTGGAAAGCCGAGGCTGCCAAGCGTGGTCTGGATTGCGAGACATCCGTCCCGAAAATCTTTGACGCCTACCTCTCGCCTGCTTCGATCGAGATGTTCAACAAGACCGGCGTATTCAATGATCTTGAGCTCCGTGCACGCAATGAGGTGAAATGGGAGATGTACACCAAGAAGATACAGATCGAGGCTCGCGTGCTGGGTGATCTCGCTCTCAACCATATTGTGCCCGTGGCCACTCGCTATCAGTCGATTCTCGTTGAGAATGTCGCCAAGCTCTGCTCTATTTTCCCCGCAGAGAAAGCTGACAAACTCACCGCATGTGATAAAACCGCAATCGAAAAACTGTCAAAACATATCTCTGAGATACGCAAGGATGTGCAGGAGATGGTCAATGCACGCAAGGATGCCAACCGCATCGACAACGAGCGTGAGAAAGCCATCGCCTATCACGACAACGTAGTGCCCAAGATGGAGGCCATCCGCTATCATATCGACAAACTCGAGCTGATGGTTGATAACGAGATGTGGCCTCTCCCCAAATATCGCGAAATGCTGTTTATCCGCTGATGTCGACGCGGGGCATGACAAACGGTAAAATATAAGGTAAGCATAATCATTGATGGAACAACTCAAACATGAGTGTGGCGTGGCCATGATAAGGTTGCGCAAACCTCTTGAATATTATCGCGAGAAATACGGCAGTTATACATGGGCTCTCAACAAGCTCTATCTCCTGATGGAGAAACAGCATAACCGCGGTCAGGAGGGTGCGGGTGTCGGAGTAGTTAAGCTCCACAGCGTACCCGGTAATGAATACGTATTCCGTGAGCGAGCCTTGGGTCCCAATGCCATTACCGAAATTTTTGCCTCTATCATGCCCCCGCTCGAACATGACAACGTTGACTCTCTTGATGCTGCCGAGGTCGAGGCTTACACTCCCTTTGTGGGAGAGATCTATATGGGCCATCTCCGTTACTCAACAACCGGTAAAAGCGGGCTGTCATACGTACATCCCTTTTTGCGTCGAAACAACTGGCGTTCGCGAAATCTGATGTTGTGCGGAAACTTTAACATGACCAATGTTGACGAGATCTTTAAGTCTATAGTCAAACGCGGGCAACATCCACGCATCTATTCTGATACAATCGTGTTGCTCGAACAACTCGGTTACACCCTTGACCGTGAGAATCATCGATTATATCGCGAGTTCCGCGATCAGCTTGATGATCCAGAGCTTGGCAAAGCTATCGAGGATAATCTCAATATCAAGGAGGTGCTAAAAAACGCCTCTCCCGAATGGGATGGCGGATACGTTATCTGCGGCGCAACCGGGTCGGGAGATATGTTTGTGTTGCGTGATCCACACGGCATCCGCCCGGCTTTTTATTATATTGATGATGAGATTGTGGTCGTGGCATCAGAGCGTCCTGTGATACAGACAGTCATGAACGTCCGCAAGGCTCAGGTTAATGAACTGATGCCCGGATCTTCACTGATTGTGTCGAAATCAGGCGAGATAGATATCACCGACATTCTCGGTGAGGGTGAAAACAAACGCTGCTCGTTTGAGCGCATATATTTTTCGCGCGGAAGCGATGCCGACATTTACCGCGAGCGTAAAGAGTTAGGTCGTGCCGTTGTGCCGGAGGTTATGAAGGCTATTGCCGGAGATCTGCCACACTCGGTTTTCTCTTTTATCCCCAATACTGCCGAGGTCGCCTTTTTAGGTATGGTAGAGGGCCTTGAGAATCAGCTCAATAAGATTAAGGCATTTAGAATCGCTGATCTGCATCAACGAGGTACACTTACCCCCGAGACTGTAAAACAGATAATGGATGCCCGTCTGCGGGTCGAGAAAGTAGCCATCAAAGATATCAAGTTGCGCACGTTTATTGCCGAGGGTAATTCGCGCAATGATCTTGCAGCCCATGTCTATGATGTTACTTACGGATGTGTTAATAATGATATTGACAATCTTGTCGTTATTGATGACTCAATCGTCAGAGGCACAACCCTGCGTCAGTCGATCATTGCGATGCTTGACCGCCTGCATCCACGTAAGATCGTGATAGTGTCATCTTCACCTCAGGTGCGCTATCCTGACTATTATGGTATAGATATGTCGCGTATGAGCGAGTTCGCGGCGTTCAGGGCTGCCGTGGCATTGCTTAAAGAGCGAAATATGGAGCACATTCTCCATGATACATATATAAAGTGTAAAGAGCAGGCGCTGTTGCCGGCTTCACAGCAGGCTAACTGTGTTAAGGCTATCTATGCCCCCTTTACCGACAGGGATATTTCGCGAAAAATGGCCGAGATGCTGACGCCCCAAAACACCAATGCCGAGGTCGAAATCGTCTTCCAGACTATTGGCGGTCTGCACAGTGCCGTCAGGAGCTGTCCGGGTGACTGGTACTTCTCGGGTAATTATCCCACCCCCGGTGGTACGCGACTGGTTAATCTGGCATACATCAATTATTTTGAGGGAAAGACCGCCAAGCGTGCCGAATAACCGATCTCAGATAATATCCGACCGATTTTGGCGTTAGATAATTGATGAAACTATATTTGAAACGTAATTACATGACACCTGGCACGCGGGTAATTCGCAATACACTCACCCGCCATCGGTTCTTTAAGGGACTTGTGGCCGGAATCCTTATGATTGCAGGTTGTCATGCGGGTTATGGTCAAGATGGCTCTACGGCATATAATTATCTCAATATCACCTCATCGGCCCGTATATACGGTCTTGGAGGAGTGAATATCACGACCGTAGAAGATGATCTGAGCACTGCTGATCAAAATCCCGGTCTGCTCGGATATGAGATGAGCAATCAGGTGTTGCTCGACTATATGCGCTACCTCGGCAACTCAAACTTTGCCGGAGTCAAATACGCACATGCTATCGGCGAGAGGGGTGCCTGGTCAGCCGGAATACGTTATTTCGGCTATGGAGAGATGAAAGCAACTGATGAGACAGGTGTTATAATCGGTTCGTTTTCGCCAAAGGATGTCAATTTCTCGGGGACTTTCTCATACGATATTACCTCACATCTGCGTGGCGGTATATCCTTGAAGTTTCTTTACAGCAGTTATGAGCAGTATTCTGCCTTTGCTGTGGCAACCGATTTGGGTATCAATTATTATGATCCTGATCATGACTGGTCTTTCTCGGCAGTGGTTGCCAATCTGGGTGGTCAGCTCAAAAAGTTCAATGAGAACTATGACCGGTTGCCGATAGATGTCCGTCTCGGCGCTACAAAGGGATTCTCAGGTGCACCGATTCGCGTATCTGTCACCCTTTGGAATCTTACGAAGTGGCGTTTGCCATATTATGACAGTGGTGACGGCACAACTTCCGAACCATTTGAAAAGAAAGATTCATTTGGGTCAAATTTATTCCGTCACATGGTGTTCGGCGTTGACTTCACCCCCTCAGATCGCTTCTTTGTGTCGTTAGGTTATAACTACAAGACCCGCACTGACATGAGTACATACAAACGTTCGTTTCTCAGCGGCTTCTCTCTTGCAGCAGGTATGAATGTCAGCCGCTTTGGCTTCTCATTAGCGTTCGGGCAGCCGCATTCGGGTGCCACTACCCTGATGTTTAACCTAAATATGAATCTTCAGGATCTGGTAAGATAAAAATGGATTCAAAATTTAATTCAGATAAAATCATAATCGCCATCGACGGGTTCTCATCAACCGGTAAGAGTACTATAGCCAAAGCTCTCGCCAAGGAGATCGGTTACAGATATGTCGATACCGGGGCCATGTACCGCGCGGTTACCCTCTTTGCGATGCGCTCAGGCCTTATTAACAATGCAGGTAAGGTTGATAATGCACATCTTGTAGCTCGCCTGCCCGAGATAAATATCTCGTTTGCAATTATGCCCGATGGCTCGCAGCATACGCTCCTTAACGGTGAAGATGTAGAGGAGGAGATACGCCGTATGGATGTCTCGTCTAATGTCTCATCTGTTGCTGCCATTCCTGAAATACGTCATGCTCTGGTGAGAATGCAACAGGATTATGGCAAAGAGAAAGGGATCGTAATGGACGGTCGAGATATAGGTACGACGGTATTCCCCGATGCTGAGTTGAAAGTTTTCATGACGGCATCGCCCGAAACACGCGCAATGCGCCGACTCAAAGAACTAATTGATAAGGGACAGCACGCATCGTTTGAGGAGGTATTGGCCAATGTCGTGCATCGCGATCATCTTGATCAGACACGCGAGGAAAGCCCCCTCCGCCGAGCCGATGATGCTATCGACCTTGATAACTCAGATATGACTATCGAGAGTCAGAACTCGTGGCTGCTAGCAAAATATCGTGATGCCGTGGCCCGCAAACTCTCAAAGTTACAACAGGGAGAATAATGGCCCGTATCGAGATAGACCCGGGATCGGGATTCTGCTTTGGCGTGACCACTGCGATACAGAAGGCGGAGGAGGAGATCAACCGTAGCGGCACTCTCTATTGTCTCGGTGACATTGTCCACAATAGTGACGAGGTGGGTCGCCTCGAACAAAAAGGACTCAAAATCATCGGTCATGCAGACCTTAACAATCTCCATGACGTAAAACTCTTGCTCAGGGCGCATGGTGAACCACCAACCACTTATCAAGCGGCCAAGACCAACAATATCGAGATTATTGATGCGACCTGCCCTGTTGTGCTCAGGTTGCAAAAGCGAATCAAGGCGTCGTATGAAGTAGACCCCGCCTCTCGTCCTCAAATAGTCATTTATGGTAAAAACGGCCATGCCGAAGTTAATGGCCTGGTAGGCCAGACTCAGGGAGAAGCTATTGTGGTCGAGAGCCCGTCTGATCTTGAAAAGATCGACCCCACAAGAGCGGTCGCACTATATTCTCAGACAACAAAGTCGCTTGAGGGATTCCGCGAAATAGCCGCCTTGATACGCCAACGTCTCAATCCCGGAGTGTCATTTGAGAGTTTCGATACTATATGCCGTCGTGTATCAAACAGAGTAAAACAATTGCAGATCTTTGCCCGCGCCCATGACGTGATAATATTTGTCGCCGGTGAGAAAAGTTCTAACGGAAAGGTACTTTACGGCAATTGTCTTGATGTAAACTCATCGACACATCTGATCTCAAATCCTGCTCAGATCAAACGTGAATGGTTTCCCGACGATACTGCAGATCTCTCGGTGGGAATATGCGGAGCGACCTCTACCCCGCTCTGGCTCATGGAGCAGGCAAGACTCCATCTTGAGAATATGCTTGCCTACAATAACTGAGCCGGACGGTATTACTATCTTATCAGAATAATAACTGATTACAGATTCTCTCGGAATTGGATTCGTTTGTAGCCATAGATGTCGAGACGGCAAACAATCACCCGTCATCAATATGTGCTATCGGTGCCGTTAAGGTTATCGACGGGGCGATCGTTGACCGTTTCTATGAACTTGTCAAGCCTGAGCCTGAGTTTTATTTCAGATACTTTACAGAGCAGATACACGGCATAGGTTATCATGATACCCAAGATGCCGATACTTTTGACAGGGTATGGAGACGCCTGAGACCGTTTATAGGCAATCTGCCGTTAGTGGCCCACAATAAGGCGTTTGACGAAAAGTGCATACGGGCTGCCCATAAGGTATATCAAATGGATTACCCCGATTACCCGTTTTTTTGTACGGTGATAAAGGCACGTCGCACAATACCCCGCACTCTTTGTGCGAGTTTCTCGTTGCCTAATATATGCGAGTTTCTCGGCATACCTTTTTACAATCATCACAATGCTCTGGCTGATGCTGAGGCATGTGCAAAAGTTGCATGCACATTATTTGCTGACAATTGACAGATTATGAGAAATTATATAGCTAAAACATTGCTGTTGTGTTTATTGAGCTTGGCCTGTGGTTGCTCATCGACCGAAAAAAGAGATACTCAAGAGGTTGATGAAGAAATGATGGAGGCCGCGCGCTGCGGGCGACTCCAGGCACTACGCCTCTCCCCCGCCGCGACTCTTGACAGCATGGAGATGGAGCGAGTCATTATTGATGTAAGGGTCAGAGAGGCGGCTTTGAGGCGAGAAAACGAGGATGCTCTCGCTGACCGCTATATTGAGAGTTTTATAGCTACCCTTGATTCGGTCAATCCCTCGCTTCATGCCGAGTTGGTCGCAGCCCGATAATTTTGTAAGATCTCATTCGACATTATTAGAACTCTTTGCATCTGTTTTTCATTATATATTTGAGATGATGGCGTCTGTCGTGCCGTCATCAGATATGTTTCAACTATTGAGGAAAGATGAACAACACTACACCTCGCGCTCCCCGCTATCCGCGTGTATTCTATGCGGCTCGTCAAGCAATAAGACGCCATGTATCGGGCGGTAATATTTTGATATTGTCAACCGTCGCGGCACTTGTTATCGCCAATATTCCCGCTATTAACCAATACTATTTTGACTTTTGGGAACAGGAGATCAGATTGCAGATAGGCAGTTTCAATCTGTTTTCACACGGCGGTCATCCGATGTCGCTGCTGTCTTTCATCAATGACGCGCTGATGGCTATATTTTTCTTTACTATAGGCCTTGAGATCAAACGCGAGATACTCGTGGGGCAACTTGCCTCATTCCGTAACGCACTGCTCCCTATCGTGGCTGCCATCGGCGGTATGATTATCCCGGTTGCTATATACCTGATGATGTCAAAGGGCTCTGTATATTCGGGCGGGGCTGCCATACCGATGGCTACTGATATCGCCTTTTCGCTGGGTATTCTCGCAATGCTGGGGTCTCGCGTACCTCTCTCCCTCAAGATCTTTCTGACGACACTTGCGGTCGTCGATGATATCGGCGGTATCCTTGTCATTGCTATAGGTTATACGGCACATGTCGAATTATGGTATCTGATAGCGGCAGCAATTATCCTCGGCATCCTCTGCATAGGCCAGACTATACGTATCAAGAGTAAGATATTCTATATTTCGCTCGGTGGTGTGGTATGGTTCCTTTTTCTCAACTCGGGGGTACATCCCACGATTGCCGGTGTCCTGGTCGCTTTCTGTATCCCTGCCAAACCGGTATTTAATCCCAAAGGATATATCAAGACTATCAGACGCGCTATCGGTAACTTCAGAGCAGAAAATGATGAGACATTGACGCGCTACTCGATCCTGTCGGGTCAGCAGATGGACTGGCTTAAACAGATCGAGTCGGCCTCTGATAAGGTTATCTCACCCTTACAGGAACTCGAAGACTCGCTACATGCTATCGTCAATTATCTGATAGTACCGCTGTTTGCCTTTGCCAATGCCGGAATTTATCTGCTTGATATGCAGCCCTCGGCCGTCTTTGAGGGTGTGTCGCTTGCGATTATCATTTCGCTGGTACTTGGCAAATTCCTCGGCATTCTCAGCTTCTCATGGCTTGCCGTGAAATTAAAGCTAGCTCCTATGCCCGAGCACACCACCTGGGCGATGATGGCAGGGGTGGCATTACTTGGCGGCATCGGGTTTACGGTTTCGCTGTTCATTGCCAACCTGACATTTGATCCCAATGACGCGATGCAGGCACAACTGCTCAATCTCTCGAAATTAGGCATCGTGGTCGGCTCTCTGTTGGCAGGTGTACTAGGTTATTTCTCTCTGAAACTCACCACACGTCCTACATCTCATCTCAGCGACAAGCCCTGAACCTCAAAGGCTGTTTGTCTCATAGAATTGCAGGATGCGGTGACGCAGCAGATACTCATATCTGGCCGAAATACGTGACACCTCCACGCGGAAGAGATTGTTTTTAGCCTGCTCGAATTCTGTCGGTGTGGCGCGCCCGAGATCATATTTCTCTCGGGTGGCGTCAAATGACAGACGGGTTTTCTCAAGAGTTACCGTAGCGGTTTCAAAACGGTCTTTGGCGCCCGAAGCCTGAGTGTAAGCCAGATGAATAGTCTTATAGAGATCTGTCTCGCGGCGGTCAAGTTCAAGGCGTGCAGAGGTTTCCTGTAATTGCGCACGCTTTACATTGTTACGGGTACTGAGGCCGTCAAAGATCGGAATCGAGAGGCGGAATCCTAAATATGTTGAGAAATTATTGCGCATCTGCGTGCCGAACGGATCATTGTTAAATCCTGAAACCGTATAATATGTCGAGCCCACTGATGCATCGAATGACAAGCGGGGTAAATATCCGCTGCGCGCGTATGAGATGCGGTCTTGAGCAGTTAAGATCCCCTGACGTGCTGACAATATAGAATGGTTATGCTCAAGTGCACGGCTGTATACCACATCGGGCCCTGTGAGATAAGGTATCTCATCTTCGATAGGCGCAATGTCAAATCCATCGACTGAGGCGAGATGCAACAGATTGGCCAGGTTGACCAAAGCGACTTTGACATCATTCTCGGCGGTAATTACCTGCAACTTATCCTGAGCCTGTTGAGCCTCGGCATCATAAAGATTGGCCTCGGCTACCTTCCCGGCATCGACAAGCGCTTGCTGTCGTTCGACCTCAAACGTCGAATAGTCGAGTTGTGATTGAGCGCTGCTGAGTACCTCTTTGTTGTAAAGCACTTGCAGGTATTGGGCGATGACATTGAGCGTCAGATCATCTTTAGCAGCCTCGAAGTCGAGCAGATACTCTTTGAGGGCAGACTGGGTGACCTTTAGCTGTCTGACATCTGACAGGCCCTGAAAAAGCGGCAGTGACAACGCTACTCCCCATTGAAAGTTACTCGTATTGCGGTCAGCATATATATTCTCTGATGTCAGACCGCGTCCGAGATTAAACCCCTCTGAGGCATTAGCCGAGAGTGTCGGCAAGAAAGCATCTTTGGCCGAAGTTACGTCAAGCTGTGATTGGTCAATCTGTAACTGAGAATTTTTGATCGATATATTATGGGTGACAGCATAATCGACACACTGTTGTAATGTCCACGCTTCATCAGCCCGGATACCCGAGACGGCAAGTATAGCCGCTATCGCCGGTAGGAAGATTTTTTTCATTGTTATGATTGGTTCTGGTTCATGAAGAAGTCTGTTAGCACTCAGAGGCAGTCAATGAGGTCTCACAGGCAGAAGCCCGGATTATTTTGATGTCTTGTTACCTCTGAGTTGCGAGTCGGTTGAGATGGTTGCAGGCTCGAGCAATTGGACATCGATACCGTTTGACAGGCCTGTTTTAACTGCTACTTTATCAAATGTCTGAGGAGTTTTGTCACCCGAAGTAAGTACGTAGACAAATACAGAATCATTGGCATACTCCAGCACTCTCTCGGGAATGGTAACCACATCATTGGCCGCCTCAAGTATCACGGCAGCGTTGGCACTGTATCCGGCACGGAGCTTGGCTGTCTGATCTGATTTAAGAGCTGCTTTGACCTCAAATGTATTTGTGCCGTTGTCATCGGTCGCCATAGGGGCAATCTTCTCGATAACGGCGGGATAATCCGATCCCTGAATAGCACCTACCGAGATTCTGACCGGCATTCCCTCTCTGAGCAGATCGACCTCAGTCTCATCGATCTTACCCTTGAATATCAGATCGGTCATATCTGCTATTTTGGCGATTGTCGTACCGTCATTAAAGGTATTTGACTGTATGACCGATGTACCCACTTTGACCGGCACCTCAAGTACGATACCTGTGGTTGTCGCTCTAACCAGTGTATTTGATCCCTGGGTATCAAAGGCCGACACACCGTCGCGCACGATGCGCAACTGATCGTTAGCCTGCTCAAGTTCCTGCTTGGCACGCTCGTATGCAGCCAGATCTACCTCATATTTCTCGCGGCTCTCATATTTCTTGTCATACAACGCTTTGGTGCGTTCGTATGTCTGACGTGCCTCCTCAAGTGAAATAGAGGCGACTCTGATACGGCTCTCGGCTGATGACAGCTGGGTAGCCTCGGGGATAACCTTGATCTTGGCGATAACGTCGCCGTTATTGACATGATCGCCCGGTTCGACAAGTATCTCACTTATAATACCCGAGATCTGGGGTTTAATCTCGATTTCATCGCGTGGCTCAATATCGCCGGTCAAGACGGTTGTGCGCTCTATATTCTGCACAGTGGGAGATACCAGTTCGTATGTGACATCCTTATCTCCCGAATTTATAAAGAGATAAACAAATGTGCCTGCAAAGATCAGACAGATAATCGTCCACATCAAGATTCTGAAAAACTTCTTCATAAGTCCGGTATTGTTGTATACTGTTGGGTTATTTATTTTCATTTATCGTTAAGAGCCTCAATAGGCTTAATGCGCATAGCTTTGAGAGCCGGTATCAGTCCCGCGAGTGTCCCTAAGGTAACAAACACTGTGATAATCACCAAGGCATGACCGAGAGTCATCTGGAATCTCGGCACTGATGTCTCATTTGTCGTCAACTCTGCTGTGATTCCCAGTACCAGACAAGCCAGGGAAATACCTGCCATGCCTGCTATCGCCGTCAGGGTTACCCCCTCAGAGAGTATTTGTATGGTTACATCAAGGGGCTTGGCACCGATCGCACGGCGTATGCCGAACTCTTGTGTTCTCTCTTTGACTATCACCCACATAATATTGCCGATACCGATTATTCCGGCAATCAGAGTCGACAGACCGATAAACAGTGCCAGAAATGATACCCCCTTGAAGAGCATATCGACCTTTGAAAATTCAGCCGAGATATTCATATACCACATCGCCGAATTATCTGTGGGGTCTACCATATGCCGCGAGTAAACGATCTGTCTGATGCGTGATTCGAGATCTGAAAAATCAACCCCTCGCTCACCTACCATCATAATGATGTCGACCTTATCTCCTCTGTTAAAACCATTCTGAAACGTTGTGCGGGGGATGATGACGACATTATCGATGCGGTCGCCCATCTGTACCTCGCTTGTCTGATATGCGATACCGATAATGGTGTATGAGATGCCGTTGACCTGGATACTCTTTCCGATCGGAGCCGGATCATCGGGAAATAACTCATTACATACTTTCTTACCGACGATGGCGACTTTACGTTGCTGTGCAACATCGGCGTCATTTATAAAGCGTCCGCTCTCGATATGCGGGAGCATCACATCTGTAAATTCTTTCTCTACACCCCATACCTGTCCTGAGAAACTGTATCGCCCGTTGCGGAAGCTGACATTAGATTCGGAGGATTGTGACGTAACAGTCTCGAGCTGAGGCAACAGTTCTCTCAGGCGTTGTATATCTGTCTGATCAGCCTCCCATCGTCGTCCCTTGGCGTGGCCTTTATAAGGTATTGTCGTGCGCCCGGGAAAGAGGATGGCGCTGTTTGTCGCAAACCCCTCGAAATTACGGTTAAGCAGATCCTCGGCTCCACGTGCGCCTCCCATCAGGCAGGCGAGCATAAACACACCCCAAAATATACCGAACGCTGTCAGGAACGTGCGGGTTTTATTGCGGGCAAGTGTTGCTCCGATCTCCTGCCAGTTCTCTATGTCGAAAAAGGGTATTTTCACGTCTATATAAATCAAAAAACATTATTCATCGCGCAGTGCCTCGACAGGTTTGACTTTGAGTGCTTTCAATGCCGGGAACAATCCTGCGAGAGCTCCTGCGATTATAAGCACGACAGTCACCTGGGCTGCCAGCCACAGGTCAACATGCACGTTATCAAGCATATCACCAAACGCGACCGACAGCAGTTCTGACAAGGCGGTACCCATCACTATGCCGATATATCCGAATAGAGTGGTGATGACGACCGACTCGGCCAAAATCTGGGTTAATATCATGCGCGGACGGGCGCCTATGGCTCGTCTGATACCGATCTCATGCGTGCGCTCCTTGACCGACACAAACATGATATTGCTGATCCCGATAATACCACTGAGCAGAGTGAGCAGGCCGAGTACCCATACACCGATGCTGAGAATACCCAACGCACCGTTGATGGTCAACGCCTGTGAGACAGCATTCCAGATCCATATAGCAGAGTCATCATCAGGGTTAAAATCATGAGTAGCCGCTAAGGTGCGTCTGACTTTCTTCTCTATTTCGTCAGCCTCGTCAGCCGTTGTCACACCTTTAAGTAGTATTGACATCTGACCGAGATTGTTCTTATCCTCAGCCAACATTCTGGCGGTTGTATAAGGGATATATACTGTACGATTCCAGTCAGCTTTATATGTGCCGATAATAAGAAACGACACCCCGGCGCAGTTGACTCTGCTGCCGACGGCTTTCTCTCCCGCTGGAGGAAACAGCTGCTCGGCGTATGTATCGGGGAGCACCATTACCTTGCTCTGTTTATCGAGATCGCCTTGTGAGATAAAACGTCCGTCGGCTATTTCAAGATCGTTGAGTTGCAGCGTAGAGGGGAAGACACCGGCATACCCTGCATCAATATAAGTAGTGTTGGTCGAAATACGGGACTGAGTTCCGTAGATTTCAGAGGTGACGTCATCGGTGACATCACGGTGCTCATCTTTGATAATCTCTATGTCGTCATTCTTGAGGTTTACCCGTCGTCCCTCTCTATAACCGTGATAAGGCTTGGTGGTCACGCCGCTCCATAAGAGCATTTTCTGACTCTTTGACCCCATCATCTCCTCCTCAAATGACGATGTGATGCCATTGGCCACACTGACCAGAGTAATCAGCATGAATATACCCCAGGCTACAGACAGGCCCGTGAGACCTGTGCGCAGCTTGTTATGGCGCATCGTCTGTAATATTTCGTGAGCTAAATCAAACATCGCTTAGAGTCAAAGAGATATGTTTGGCTGAGTGATGATATTGTCATCAGGGACTATAAGACCGTCTGATATACGTATGACACGGTCACATTGCTTGCCTACCCCGGGGTCATGGGTCACTATCACGATAGTCTTACCCTCCTCGCGGTTGAGTTGCTTAAACAAGGTCATTACATCACGAGAGGTAGTCGAATCGAGAGCGCCCGTAGGCTCATCGGCCAAGATAATTGAAGGATTCGTGATCATAGCACGTGCGATGGCGACGCGCTGTTTCTGACCGCCCGAAAGCTCGCCGGGTAGATGGTGAGAACGATCGGCGAGCCCCATCTTCTCAAGTTGCTCCATGGCCAAAATATTACGCTTGCGACGCGATACCCCCTGATAAAAAAGCGGCAGGGCTACATTCTCCAAAGCATTCTTGTAATTGATAAGATTAAATGACTGGAATACGAACCCTATCATGCGGTTGCGGTACTCGGCCGCACGGTTTTCAGACAGATTTTTTATCAACGTGCCATCGAGGTGGTATTCACCCGAGTCATAGTTGTCGAGAATCCCAAGGATATTAAGCAGCGTAGATTTACCCGAACCCGATGCACCCATTATCGAGACCAGTTCCCCTTTGTCAACGGTCAGGTTAATACCTTTAAGTACGTGCAGGGGTACCGCGCCGGGATATGTTTTATTTATGTCTGTAAGCCGAATCATATATAATTATAGCTCTGTGTTGGGGATATTAATATACTCACCCTTTGAGATATTATATCACCGGGGTTGAGATATTTCAAATCTTAGACGACTTAAGTATGATTTAAGTTGCAAAGGTCGCAAAAAATTTACATCAATCATATTCATTTTTAAAATAACCCTCTAATGGCCTTAAGTCATTTGGACGAACAAATCTGACTGCGACTTCCCTTATCCGGAACAATCATTGTTAAGTAGGGTTTTGATAACCATGACATAAAAGCTTGTCTGATATTACTGCAAGCGTTGCTTCACTCGGAAGTGTAATATTCAGATAGAAAAAATGAGCTTTAATGTGCTGAGAAAAGCACGCTAAAGCTCATCTTTGAGAAAGGAGAAAATTATTACATCTTGAAATAATATCTCACACCATTAAC
>CAMWLR010000009.1 GCA_947175215.1 uncultured Porphyromonadaceae bacterium | reverse complement strand
GATCTACACGGTCGCCGGTGCGATGGTCGGATGCCATACCGGTCTTACGGCTGACGGCTACGCATCACAGATCATTGTTGATCTTCCTGCCGGATTGTATATTGCCCGTCTGACCGGTTCAGACGCCACAGGACACAGATTGACCAAGGTAATCAAACTGGCGATGTGACTTTTGATTTGACCGATTGGTGACTTTTGCTTATCTTTGCAGATAAGTAAGTCTGATTAATCCTGTATGAATATCAAATATTATATTGTAATAATGATGCTCCTCTGCGGCATTGGTACGGCTCTCGCCGACAATGCCGCAGATACCCCGGCATCGGGCTCGTCAGCCGGTTTCCCTGCCTCGGCTAATGGATCTGCGGCCCGGAAGACCGCTGCCGATTATTTCGTGTCTGCCCCGGCGCGGGTATTCCCCACCATCGACAGTATCACCCGTCTCGATATGATCGACTATTTCAGGGCAGGGTCTCCCAAGCCGTCACGCAATCTGATGGGTGGCAATGTAAGGATATTGGCCGATACCCCCGATCATCTCGAGTTCTCGACATCATTGGTGTCACGCTATACTATCGACCTGTTGCCCTCGTCGGGGCGTCCCGGAGGAGTGGTGCTGATGCTTACACGCACGATACAGACACCCGCCGAAGACTCGTCGGTCACATTCTATACCACCGGATGGAGCGAGATCAAGGGGATGTTCACCGTCCCGACGCTTGATGAATGGATGCTCCCCGAGGCTAAGAAGAAACACCGCAAGGAGGTTGAGAATGCCGTGCCGTTTATGCTTGCCAAACTTGAGTATGCCCCCGACTCGCAGACGATGACGTTTACCAACAATCTCGATAAGTATATCCCCGAGGAGGATCTGGGACTGGCCAACTCGTCGATCACTAAGTCGCTTAGCTATAAGTGGAACGGCAAACGTTTCGTTAAGCTGAAATAACCCTCAGACTGTATGGAAAAAGAGTCGGTCACGCTCTTGGAGTTAACCAACCGTATCAAGCGGCTTGTCGAACAGCCGGCTACTCAGTATGTATGGGTTACAGCCGAGTTGCAGGATGTGACTACACGCGGTGGTCACTGCTATATGGAGCTGTTGCAGAAGGATGACGGCGGACGGCAACTCGCGCGTGTCAGGGGATGTTGTTGGGCTAATGTCTACGGGCCTCTCAGTCGCGGTTTCCTTGAGGAGACCGGTCAGCAGTTTGCGTCGGGCCTTAAGGTGATGTTGCAGGTATCCGCATCGATGCACCCCGTGTTCGGCCTCTCGCTTGTGATATACGACGTCAATTCAGAATATACGATGGGTGACTTGCTGCGCCGCCGTAACGATATATTGCGCCGTCTGCAACAAGAGGGGGTGCTCGAATTAAACCGCGCGCTCAAATGGCCCGTGGTGGTGCAGCGCATCGCCGTCGTGTCGGCTCCCGGGGCTGCAGGGTACGGCGATTTCATGAATCAGCTTATCCATAATCCCGCCCGTCTCAAATTTGACACGCAGCTCTATCCCGCCGTTATGCAGGGAGCATCAGCCCCCGCATCGATTATCGCCGCGCTTGACCGCATCAGGGATGACCGAGACCGTTGGGATGGCGTTGTGATTATCCGAGGCGGTGGCGCTACCTCAGACTTGCAGGCGTTTGAAGATTATGAACTCGCATCGGCGGTGGCGCGGTTCCCTCTGCCGGTGGCCATAGGCATCGGGCATGAGCGTGATGTGACTGTGCTCGACTGGGTGGCCAACCGGCGTCTCAAGACTCCTACGGCAGTGGCCGAGTGGTTGATAGGCAAGGGAGAGGCGATATTGGGTGCGCTTATGACGGCGGCCTCACGGATGGCCAGATACGTGACCGAGCGTATCGCGGGTGACAAAGAGCAGCTTGCTCAGGTCGAGGCGTTGCTGCCGATAGCAGCCCGAGGGGTGGCCGAGCGTCGCCGGACGTCTCTTGACAGATGCCTGACATCGCTTTACGGCCTGTCGGGGATAAAGATCGCACCCGCATCGGCTCGTCTCGATATGATAGCGCAATCACTCCCGACTATGATCAAAGCGCGGTTGCAGAAAGATGGTGACCGCCTTGAGGCTGCCGGCAGGTTGCTCGATGCGCTGTCACCGGCTGCCACCCTCGCCAGGGGTTATACAATAACACGTGTTGACGGCCGTGTGGTGTCGTCGGTCGGTGAGGTTATGCCGGGCGATTGCCTTGAGATTACATTTGCCGACGGCTCATTGCTTGCCCATACTCCCTAACGTTAACAATCAATCATTATGTCAGATAAAGTTAAACCGGTAAAGGACCTGACCTATAATCAGGCGTTCGAGGAATTGTCAGAGATCCTCAAGACAATGCAGAGCGATCAGTGTGACATCGATCGCCTGGCCGCGCTGACGCGCAGGGCTACTGAGCTGATCACTGAGTGCCGCGCGCGGCTTACTGCCACCGATGAGGAGTTGAGACAGATACTCGAGGGACTCGAGAACTGATTTACGCCCTTATATCTACGCCGTGATGAATATTTATGATCTCCGCCGTTTTGGCACCGCTGTCTTCTTTGTGATCTCAGTCACGGTCGTGGTGGTGTTTGTGTTGGTGTCTAACAGTCTGGTAGCCGATCTGGCCGCTCAGGAGAGAGAGCGTATGCAGATATGGGCCGATGCCACAAAGCAGATTGCCGACATCGGGCAGAATCCTGACGCATCGCCCGACAATCTCGAGTTTCTGTTTGGCATCATCGAGCAGAACCATTCGATACCGGTGCTGCTGACAGACAATGACGGCGAGATATTGCTTCACCGCAACTTTGACCTCCCTGAGGAGGTAGATTCGCTTGCCCCCTGGGTTATATCGCCTGCCAACGAGGCATATCTGCGCGGTAAACTCAATTCGCTCGAGAAACGTGCCAATGTCATACATATCATAATATCGCCCGACAACTTCCAGCATCTTTATTATGATGACTCAAAGCTGCTCAGGCGACTGAGTTATTATCCGTATGTACAACTGTTGGTGATGTTGGCGTTTATCGCGGTTGTTTATTTTGCGGTGAACTCGACCCGCAAGGCCGAGCAAAACAAGGTTTGGGTCGGACTCTCTAAAGAGACCGCTCATCAATTAGGCACACCCATCTCCTCGCTCATGGCATGGATTGAGCTGCTCCGCTCGACAGGTACTGACGAGGAGATGGTCGCCGAGATGGATAAGGATGTCAACCGCCTGTCGATGATCGCCTCTCGATTCTCTAAAATCGGTTCCCGGCCCAATATGGAGAGCGCCGACCTAAACGAAGTGGTGGCACGCGCGACCGGATATATGCAGACCCGCATCTCGTCGCGTATAAATCTGACCGTCAGTCTTGCCGATCGTCCCCTTGATGTCGAGATGAGCGCCCCGTTGTTTGAATGGGTGATGGAGAATCTGATCAAAAATGCCGTAGACGCCATGGAGGGATCAGGGTCAATCACCGTCACCACCTTTGCCGAGAACAATCGCGCCTGTGTCACGGTCGCTGATACAGGTAAAGGTATTCCACGCAAAAATCACAAGACCGTCTTCAACCCGGGCTTCACCACCAAAAAACGTGGCTGGGGTTTAGGATTGGCCCTCGCCAAACGTATCGTTGAGCAATATCACGGCGGTCGCATCTATGTCTCCTGGTCAGAGCCACTCAAAGGTACGACCTTCCGTATAGAGCTCCCTCTTGTCAACCCCGCCTGAGAAACCCTGTCAGCGTGAGCGCTGAGAATGAGCGCTGAGAATGAGGGAAGGAGAGAGAGGGGCATGCGAGAGCGGGCCGGGTAAGAGTGACCAGAGACACTTGTGTGGGGTATAAAAGAAAAACGGGGCGTCAGTCTCGACGGCCCGTTTTCTGGGATAATGATGTATCTTTTATTACTTTGCTCTAATACTATGAATTGTAGACTTGTGTTTATTCTGGAGGTATTGTGATTTAAGTGCTAATGGCTAATGATTAAGTAACCTCTTTGAGATTACGTTGCAAAGATAGTATCTTGATATTACGCCGGTGTTACGTTTGTTGCACAATGACGTAACATTAAAATGTTTAACTTTAGTTAACAATTAAAGCTGCTTTTCTAACCATTATTATGTGAGATTTTATCCGCTGAATGTTGTGATTCAGTTAAAATTGGCTAATTTTGCATTATAAGATAAATAAAGACTTAAGATGACAACCTTAAACCGATTTCCGGGCATCGCGCTTGCCGCATGCGCTGCCCTGATGATGCTGACCGGGTGTAACAAAAAGCTTGGTCAGTTTCAGGCCGATTACTTCTCGGTCAACCCTAACCCGCTGGAGGTGACCGGCGATCGTGTCCCTGCGACCGTTACCGCCCGTATCCCTGCCAAGTTCTTCCAGAAAAACGCCCAGGTGACCGTGACACCCTATCTCTGCTATGACGGTGGTCAGGTTAGTTCGCAACCCTATGCATTCCAGGGCGAGAAAGTCCGCGGTAATGCCCCTGTGGTAAGTTATGACAGAGGCGGTACGGTGACTATCCCGGTGATGTTTAACTATTCGCCCGAGATGTTAAAGTCTACGCTGCAGCTGGCTTTTAGCGTCACACAGGGTAACAAGAAATATGTGCTACCTAACGTGACGGTGGCCGACGGTGTCGTGGCGACAGCTTCGCTCGCCGATGCCCGTTCGGTCAATCCGGCTATCGCTCCCGATAAGTTCCAGCGTGTTATTAATGAGAAATATAATGCCGATATCCACTTCCTGGTCAATCAGGCCAACATCCGTGATGCTCAGGCAGGTTCGGCCGATATGAAGGCTCTCAACGCCCAGATACTCGCAGCCAACGCTGACTCGGCCCGCACTATCGAAGAGATCAACATCTCGTCATACGCATCACCCGAGGGTTCGCTCGATTTCAATACCCGTCTGGCCGAGAAGCGTGAGGTGTCGACCACCGACTTTATGAAGAGCCGTCTCAAGAAAGACAATATCACCGAGTTTGGCGAACTCACCGCCAACTTCACTCCAGAGGACTGGGAGGGTTTCCAGAAACTCGTAGCAGCCAGCGACATCCAGGATAAGGAGCTTATCCTGAGTGTGCTGTCGATGTATAACGACCCCGAGCAGCGTGAGAAAGAGATCCGTAACCTCTCGTCGATCTTTGACCAGTTGGCCGATCAGATCCTGCCTCAGTTGCGCAAGAGCCGCATCACCGCCTCGATCAATGTCATCGGCAAGAGTGACGAGGAGATCCTCAGATATTTCGAGACAACACCCGAGAAGCTGTCAGTCGACGAGATGCTCTATGCCGCAACCCTTTATGACAATAACGATGATCGTATGAAGGTCTACAAGCAGGTTGTCAAGACCTATCCCGACGATTACCGAGGATATAATGACCTGGGTCTCACCCAGTATGTGGCCGGTGACTATGATTCCGCGCGCAACAGTTTCAATCAGGCTGCACGCATCAATCCTGCTGCCGCCGAGCCACAGATGAATCTCGGCCTGGTTTCGCTGGTCAACAAAGACTATCGTGTAGCTAACCAGAAATTCGGCTCGGCTGCCGGTATCGATGAGCTCGGTGACGCTATGGGTACATATTACCTGATGACCGGTGACGCCATCTCGGCTGTCAACGCCTTTGGTCAGACCAAGAGCAACAACGCCGCCCTCGCCCAGATCCTGACCAAGGATTATAGTAAAGCCAAGACCACCCTGGGCGCGATCAACAACCCCGATGCTGTCACCTATTACCTCACCGCCGTGCTCGGTGCCCGCACCAACAATGACAAGATGGTAAGCTCAAACCTGCGTCAGGCAGTCAAGCTCGACCGCACGCTTGCCACCCGCGCGCTCAACGATCTTGAGTTTAAGAACTTCAACCTCTCGGCTATCCTTTGAGAAATAACCGATAATATCGCGGAGGCTGTGTCAGAATCCACATTCGGGCACAGCCTCCGACGGTATCAGACCCCATTACAGATAATATGGCAACTCACAATCAATCATCACGACCCTCACGACGCCCGGAGACATCCCCGCGACAGCGTAAGACTCAGGCGGGAAAAACACCATTCTCAGCAGGGTCGCGCCGATTGGGTATAGCGCTCATCATGATAGTCGTGGCCGTGATCTTTTATGTTGTCTCAACGGCCAAAACGCATCAGCGCCCTGCACTCCCTGACGATTATGCCACCAGCCTGCAGCAGGTGAAGAATCCCGCCGGATTGACAGAGGAAATAATACCTTACACCGGCATGACTGTCTCATTTAACCGTGACACCCATCAACCTAACTGGGTGGCGTGGGAACTGCTTGGCAACGAAGTGTCGGGCAGCTCGGGACGCGAACCGGGATTTCTCGTAGATCCGTCGGTTGACGGCTGTGCCACCCCTGATGATTACCGCAATACCGGATTTGATCGCGGTCACATGGCCCCGGCCGGGGACATGAAGTGGCATCCACAGGCGATGAGAGAATCATTCTATATGACCAATATAACCCCCCAGGCCGGAGACCTTAACCGCGGGGCATGGAAAAAGCTCGAGGAGAAATGCCGCCGGCGCGCCGTTGCCGACAGTGCGCTGATAATTGTCTGCGGACCGATATTTGACAAGGGCGGCCCGTCGGCCCGAATCGGTACGACAGGAGTGGCCGTGCCTCAGAGATTCTTCAAAGTGATAATCTCACCCTTTGTCGAGCATCCGTGGGCGATCGGTTTCGTCATGCCTAACGGGTATGTTGCCGGGGGTATGCAGAGTGCCGCTGTCTCGGTCGATGAGGTCGAGGCGATAACGGGCTATGACTTCTTTAGCGCATTGCCCGATGAGATAGAGAATGACATAGAGGCCCGGTGTGACTTTGATATGTTCTCAAAAATACCTCGCCGTAAATAATTGGTCGTCTGCCTTAGCTGTTTTGACAGGTAGATAATCGTATGATTAGGTCAACAAAGTAGGCGCTATGATGTTATATAAGTATAAAGAACTTAAAAAGAAAAATAATCCTATAAACTATGGCAACTACCAAATCACTTAAAGGTACTCGGACCGAGAAAAATCTCGTGACCGCTTATGCGGCCGAGTCAATGGCCTACACACGTTATACCTATTATGCCCAGCAGGCTGATAAAGAGAACTACTATCCTATCGGACAGATCTTCCGCGAGACAGCTGACAATGAGCTTCATCATGGCAAGATCTTCTTCAAATTCCTTGAGGGTGGTAAGATAGAGGTACCCCTGACTATCGATGCAGGTGTCATCGGTGACACCGCTTCAAACCTGCAGACCGCTATGAACGAAGAGGAGGCCGAGGGCGTCGAGCTTTATACCGAAGCCGCCAAGGTAGCTCTCGAAGAGGGTTTCCCCGAAATCGCCGAGCGTTTCGCCTCTATCGCCAAGGTTGAGAAACATCACCGCGATCGTTTTGCCCGCTATCTCAAGCAGGTGCAGGATGGCACCGTATGGAAGCGTGACCACGACATCAAGTGGAAGTGTCTCGTATGCGGTTACATCTTTGAGGGTACTGAGCCCCCGGCCCCCTGTCCCGCATGTAACCATCCCTATCAGCACTATATGGCGATGGACGAAGCAGACGAATAATCTTTATACCTGACATAGAAAAACCGACCGCAAGGCCACGGCATCAGCGCTGATACCGTGGCCTTGCTATTGAGAGGGGTTGTCATAATGGCTCCTGCCATCCAAACCATTCTGACAACCTCTCATCCCTCACCACCCCTCACCATCGATATTACAACAAACGCGGCTGAGCCTTTTGGCACAACCGCGTTTGTTACGATGTCGGGGAAGAAGCAGAGAAGGTTATTTCTCACGCATGAAGATGGCGATGGGGGTGCCATGAAAATCCCAGGTATCGCGGATTTTGTTCTCGAGGAAACGGCGATAGGGCTCTTTTACCCACTGGGGCAGGTTGCAGAAGAATATGAATGTCGGGATCTGCGCACCCTTGAGTTGGGTGACATATTTGATCTTGATATATTTGCCCTTGTTGGCCGGTGGGGGATAGGCACCGATGGCCTCGAGCATCACTTTGTTGAGCTGTGAGGTGGGTATCTCGCGACGGCGGTTTTTATAGACCTCGACGGCGGTCTCCAGGACTTTGAAGATACGTTGCTTGGTGAGCGCTGACCCGAAGATGATGGGGAAGTCGGTAAAGGGGGCGAGCTTGTTGCGGATCGCCTGCTCGAAGTGCTTCTGGGCTTTCTCAGAACGGTCCTCGGCGATATCCCATTTGTTGACACAAACTACAAGACCTTTTTTGTTGCGCTGGATGAGCGAGAAGATGTTGGCGTCCTGGGCCTCGATGCCGCGGGTGGCGTCGATCATGAGGATGCAGACGTCTGACGCCTCGATGGCGCGGATCGAGCGGATGACAGAGTAATACTCGATATCTTCGTTGACCTTCTGTTTCTTGCGGATACCGGCGGTATCGACGAGATAGAAGTCAAAGCCAAACTTATTATATCGGGTATAAATGCTGTCGCGGGTCGTACCGGCGATGTCGGTGACGATATGACGGTCTTCGCCGATAAAGGCGTTGATCAGTGACGATTTACCGGCATTGGGTCGGCCGACGATCGCAAATTTGGGGATCTCGTCGAGATTCTCGTCATCACCGTTCGGCTCGGGGAGCTTCTTGACGATTTCGTCGAGCAAGTCGCCAGTACCGTATCCGCTGACTGCTGACACGGGGTAGGGATCTCCCAGGCCCAGCGAATAAAACTCGGGGACATTATACAGCCAGTCGTTTGAGTCAACCTTGTTTGCGACAAGGATAACGGGCTTCTTTGATTTACGCAGGATCTCGGCGACGTGATCATCGAGGTCGGTGACACCGTTCATGGCATCGACGACAAAGAGGACTTCGTCGGCCTGCTCGATAGCGACGGCTACCTGTTTGTTGATTTCTTCTTCAAAAATATCATCTGAGTTGACCACCCAACCGCCGGTGTCGACGATCGAAAATTCGCGGCCACTCCACTCTACTTTGCCGTACTGGCGGTCGCGTGTCGTGCCGGCAGTGCCGTCGACAATCGCCTGACGAGACTCGGTCAGACGGTTGAAGAGGGTCGATTTTCCGACATTAGGGCGGCCGACTATGGCTACAAGTTGGCTCATATCTTAATAGTTGATTGTTAACGTTTAATTTTATTATTTTTGACGCGAGTCAGTCGTGAGCCTTTATATCCTTAAAGGGTGTGATTACTCGATTAAGGGTGTGGTTACTCGATGTAACCAAATGCCTTGAGTTTATTCTCGCGGTTACGCCAGTTTGACTCGACCTTGACAAAGAGCTCGAGGAAGACACGTTTGCCAAAGAATGTCTCTATATCTTTGCGGGCCTCTGTGCCGACACGTTTAAGCATCGAGCCTCCCTTGCCGATGAGGATACCTTTCTGAGAATCGCGCTCGACATAGATGGTGGCCATAATGTGGATGCTGTTTTCTTTCTCCTCGAATTTCTCGACGAGTACCTCGACCGAGTATGGGATCTCCTTGTCGTAATTGAGCAGGATCTTCTCGCGGATAATCTCTGTGACGAAGAATCGTGCCGGCTTGTCGGTGAGGGCATCCTTACCGAAGTATGGGGGCGAGGGGGGGAGGAGTTCGATGATACGGTTCATGAGGTTGGCCGTATTGAAGTTCTCTTTGGCCGAAATCGGGAATACCTCGGCGTTGGGGAGTGTCTCTTTCCAGCGGGCGATGATAGCGTCAAGTTCGCCGTTGCCTTTGAGCAGGTCGATCTTGTTGATGACCAGCAGCACGGGCATCTTCTGACGTGCCACTTTGGCGAGATAGTCGGCGTTTTTGTCGGGTGTCTCCACGACATCGGTGACATAGAGCAGGATGTCTGCGTCGGTCAGTGCGCCCTCGGCAAAGTTAAGCATGCTCTCCTGCAGTTTATAGTTGGGTTTGAGCACGCCGGGGGTATCAGAGAATACGATCTGGTAGTCGGGTGTGTTGACGATACCCATGATGCGGTGACGTGTTGTCTGGGCCTTTGAGGTGATGATGCTCACGCGCTCACCCACAAGGTCATTCATCAGGGTTGATTTACCGACGTTAGGGTTACCTACGATATTGACAAAGCCGGCTTTGTGGCCCGGGCGTGTCTCGGTCGAGGCGATGGCGGCATCGTTAAATTCTGCTTTTATGACGGGCTCGGTCGCCTCGTTGTTGGGGTTAGTTGAGAGTTCTGACATAAGTTGTATATTTAGGTGTTCCAAAATTAAACAAAAATAGCACCTGAAAAGATGCTATTTTTGTGAAATTTTTTCATTTACGGTATGCCGGACTCTCAATTACATACCCCAGACGAGATACATCGAGCCCCAGGTGAAGCCTGCGCCAAAGGCGGTGAGGATGATTTTGTCACCCTTTTTGAGCTGACCTTTGAATTCGTCAAGACAGATGGGAATCGAGGCTGCCGAGGTGTTGCCGTAATGCTGGATGTTGACGAGCACCTTCTCGGTAGGTATCTGCGCACGTGACCCTACGGCCTCGATGATGCGGAGATTAGCCTGGTGGGGCACGAGATAGTCGATGGTGTCGGCAGTCAGACCGTTGCGGTTCATGACATCCATGGTGGCGGTGTACATATCCGTCACAGCGTTTTTATAGACGTTGCGCCCCTCCTGGAAGAGGAAGTGGCGTCCTGCATCGAGAGTCTCCTGAGTGGTCGGTTCGGCTGAGCCGCCTCCCCACATCACCAGATGCTCGAGGCCGTTGCCGTCGACATGGAATACGGCATCCATTACTCCGACGGGCTCCTCGGTGGGCTCAACGAGCACACAAGCCGCTCCATCGCCAAAGAGCGGGCAGGTGGCGCGGTCTTTATAGTTGACCATAGACGACATTTTCTCGGCGGCTACGACGAGTACCTTTTTGCGCAGACCGCTCTTGATGTATGCGGCTGCGTCTTCGAGAGCCACGATAAATCCGGCACAGGCGGCCTGGATGTCATAGGCGTATGCGTTCTTGAGACCTGCACCTTTGCAGATGATCGAGGCGGTCGAGGGGAAACGATAGTCGGGGTTTGAGGTGGCGCATATCAGCAGCTCGATATCCTCGGGAGCGGTGTTGGTGTCTGCGAGGAGTTTCTCGACAGCCTTGATGCCGAGGAATGATGAGCCTTCGGGACTTTTGAGGATACGGCGTTCCTTGATGCCGACACGAGTTGTGATCCACTCATCGTTGGTGTCGACCATTTTTGACAGCATTTCGTTGTCGAGGATGTCGTCAGGAACGTATGATGCAATCCCGGTAATAGTTGCGTTAAGCATAGTCAGGGGGAGTATGGGATGATTTAATCGGCCCTTGGCCCGGATGTCGGGCGGGGGGATATATAAAAGAATTGAAAGGCTGCCCTTTTTCGAGAGGCAGCCCTTTCAAGAAGAGCCGTTACCGGATGGTCGGTTCAGGCGACCACTTCTGTGAGGTCAGACAACGGCGTCCTTTTCGATCGCAATTTTACCGCGGTAGTAGCCACATTCGGGGCATACGCAGTGGTAAACGTGCCAGGCGCCACAGTTGGGGCAGATGGCCAGGGTAGGCATAGCGGCCTTGTCATGAGTGCGGCGCTTTGCGGTGCGGGTCTTTGATTGACGTCTTTTAGGATGTGCCATTTTCTTTTTATCGTTTTATTTTTTTTCTTTCTTTAATTTATCTGATGCCGCTTTACGCCTGCGGGGATCGGCCTGTGGGCCGGGAGAAGTCCCGGTGACGTGCGGTATCATTTGGGTCGGCGGCGGGGGAATGGCCTATTCACCCGAGCCGAGGTTTTTGAGCGCGTCCCATCTGGGATCGGTCTTGACCTGATTGTCCTGACCGTTGTCCTCGGCGATCTGTCGTGACTCCATCTCTTCGATCAGCTCATCTTCGAGCTCGGTGTCCTGATCGCCTGCTGCGTGTGAGCGGTGCTTTTTGAGCAACGAACTCATCGCGCGGTTGCATTTGCCGAGCGGATGTACGTGCTTGATAGGGATAGCCAGTGAGACGGTGTCATAGATCATGTAGGCGACGTTGAGATAGTTGTCGCTCTCGGGGATCTCGATAAACTCGTCAGAGTCCTCTTTATATGAGTCGCCATACTTGACCACCACATGATAGGCGGTCTCAATGGGGAGCTCGAGGTCGTCGAGGCATCGGTCGCAGGGCACAGTCACCGTGCCGTCACAGGCGAATGTCAGGTCATACACCCCGTTGCGGTACATTACGCTCAGATCTACTGACACGGCTGCATCGCGGATGTCGGTGCTCTCCATGTTTTTGAAGAACTCCTTTGTCAGGTCGTAATGAAACTCGTGAGTCCCTTCTGACAGGCTCTTCAAAGGGAGCTTAAATTCGCTGAATTTTCCCACTGTTCAGGATTATTTTCGGTGAATATCAAGCATTTCCAAACGTTATCAAGTGGCAGACGCGTGCGCCTGCGGTTTGAGTTGCCCGGAAAAACTCTGCAAAGTTAGCTATTTTCTTTATTTTTCCCAATATTTTCAGCCTAATTTTTTCGTACCAAATTGCCGCCACTCATATATCATCCCGTCAGAAGTAGTTTTTCTGACAAGTGCCGACCTCAGTAAATGGTATATTTTACCTGTTGGTTTAATTAAATTAGCGCATACTTAATCTGCCCGATTGGACGATGATTAGTGAAATTTACATATTGCATAAAAGTCATTGCGGCAATTATGTTTTTTATCAGATAAGGACAAGTCCTCCAAGACGCGGGCGATGTATTTTGATCTGATTAATTTCGTGGATTGAAGGTTGTATAGAATAAGGCGACCGGATAGTCTGACGATATAAAAAGCGGGTTGACAGTGTGGTGTGTCAACCCGTTTTTGTGTTTATATTTATATTATGACGGGGAGGTTAGCGGAGTTTTGAGTCTATGAGCTTGATTTTCTCCTCGATTGAGGCGAGGTCGTCTTTGATGCGCTGTATGCGGCGCTCCATTTCGCGTACCATCGAGTCGCCTGATTTGCTCTTTGAGGAGAGGAAACCGAGGTTGTTCTCATAGGTCTTGAGTTCATTGCGCTTGATCTCAAAGGCGCGGAGGATGCGCTCGCGTTCGCGATAGAGTTTCTGCTCGTCTGAGCCCATCTCGTTTATGACGTCCTCAAAGCGTGAGCGGCCACCGCGGTCGCGCCCCAGGTTGTTATAGAGGTTGTCACAGGCGGCGCGATACTCGTCATAGAGTTTGTCTTTCTCGCGCATAGGCACATGGCCGATGCTTTGCCATTTGGCCTGCAATTCCTTGACTTTGGGCATCATCTCGCCGCGGTTGGCATCGAGGGGTATCTCCTTGAGGGCGGCGATAACCTCGCGTTTGGCCTTGAGGTTGACCTGCTCGGCGGCGCGGCTCTCACTGAGATTTGCCTTGCGGCTTTCGAAGAATGCGTCACAGGCAGCCTGGAAGCGATGCCAGATGTTGTCTGAGTGCTTTTTGGGTACGGTGCCGATGGTTTTCCATTCTTTTTGCAGGCGCACGAGCTCCTCGGCTGTCTTTTTCCAGTCGGTAGAGTCTTTAAGGGCCTCGGCTTTTTCGCAAAGTGCAGTCTTGCGGGCCAGGTTGTTGGCCAGTTCATCCTTCATCTCGCGGTAATGTTCGGCCTTGAGGGTGAAGAACTTGTCGCATACCGACCTGAAGCGGGCAAACAGAGCGTTGTTGGCCTTGCGTGAGGCAAAACCGAGTTTCTTCCATTCCTCCTGGGCGGCGAGAATCTGTTTGGTCATCTCATCCCAGGCGGCGTATGTCTTGAGGCCGCTGAAATCGAGAGCCTCGACACGCTCACAGATCTCGGTCTTGGCCTTCTCGTTCTCAAGTTCGCGTGCCTTGCGTTCCTCAAAGAATAACTGATATCTTTTGTTTACCTGAGTAGAGGCGTCTTTGAATCGTGTCCAGATCTCCTCGCGTACCTCCTTGGCTACGGGCCCGGTCTGACGCCACTCATCGTGGAGATTCTGCAGGCGTTTGAACGCCAGCACGATGTCTTCCTCATCGTTGAGCTTCTCAGCCTCTTCGCACAGCAGTGTCTTGAGTTCGAGATTTTTACGGAAATCATAATCGCGGAGATCCTTGTTGACCTTGAGCTGATCATAGAACTGCTCAACGGCCACCTGATAGTTTTTCCACAGGTCGGTAGCCTCAGTGGGGGGTACTTCGCCAATCTCCTTAAACTCAGCCTGTATCTCTTTGACGCGGGGGAATGTGCGGTTGACATTGTCAGTATCGGCCGAGATAGTCTTCAGCTCTTCGATCAGTGCGAGTTTGCGGTTGAGATTGTTGTTGCGGGCCTCCTCCTCGGCGGCGGCCTGAGCGGCCTTGCGCTCACGAACGGTGTTCATCATGTTCTTGAACTCCTCTTCTGTGGGGTCGAGAGCCGGCATGAAACTTTCGGCGTCCTTACCCTCGGCGATATGAGCGGCCAGCTCGGCCTCCTGTTCAAGTTTGCGGATGGCATAAAAGCGCTGTTTGAGGTGAGCGATCTCGTCGCGCGAGATCTCGACGGCCTCATCGACAGCGAGGCGGGTGAGACGCGCCATCACGTCATCTTTTGTTTTGAGATCGTCGTCATTCTTGGCGTCAGCAGGGGTGTCTGCTTCTTCTGAGACTACCTCGATGTCGGCGTCACCGGTGGCAGTGCCTGTTGATTCTGCCTCGACGGGGGCATCGGCTTCCTCAGACTCGACAGCCTCGACGGTCTGCTCGGCATTGAAAGCCTTGTCGGCGAGTTGTGCCTCCTGAGCTTCGAGGTTAAACTGAGCCTTGTCCTGAGCGGCGGCTTCGGCGACCGAGAGATTCATCCCCTCGTCGGCGATGGATTGAGATTCAAGGGACTCCGCCTGTGTGGCGGGGGTGGCGGCAACCTCGGGCTTTACGGCCTCGGGGTTAAGATCACGCATTTCCATAAAATAGTAGAATGGTTAGAAATGAGGAGCACGGGACAACGCAACACTCTCACCGGTAGCCGGCAGAGACGCCACGCATCCTTAAAACACACTTAAAAAGCTGATTTACCGCATGTGTGGCAAACAGCGCGTCAAATATAGCAACTATTTTTAGATTATACTACTTTTGACCGGGAAATTTTTTCAAAATCAATCTGTTGGAGATCTGTCTGGGACTTACAGGCCCCTCTGTCAGAGATTTATTTGACTGCCGGGCGGTAGATGAGAGTCATCGCCCGTTGCGGGTCGAGAACGCGGACGGCGGCATCGCGCAGTGAGGCCGGTGTGACAGCGCGATATCGTGCGTTTATATCCTCGACAGTCTCGCCGTGATACTCGGCAAGCGCAAGTGACTGAGCCTTTTGCAGCGGGTTTATCATCGAGAAGAGGCGGTCGCTCTCGGTGCGGTGTATACAGCGGGATAGTTCGGCAGGGTCGACCTCGCGCTGGGTCAATTGCCTCAATTCGTTATAGATTGCCTCGATAGCCTCGCGCTCGGTGTTGCGGTCGTTACGCAGCAGGCGCGCGTTGACCATCAGCAGCCCCGGATGCTCGGTGCCGAAAATAGATGCGTCGACGGATGCAAACAGTTTGCCGGGCATCAATAGGTTGCGGTAAAAGCGCGATGACCGTCCGTTGGCGAGTATGTCGGTGATCAGATCATCGGCTACATAGTCAGCCGATGTGTATCCTCCCATCGGGTAAGCTATAGTTATGGCGGTCTGCGGGACATTGCCCGATGTCTCGACCAGTCGCGGTGTCTCAGGTATGCCGGGATCGGCGAAGTTGCGCGGGGCGATCTCGCGACGGGGTATATCGCTGTACCACTTCCACACCAGGTCGCGTAATCGTTCGGGAGGTACATTCCCTACGACCGACAATATGGCGTTGTTGGGAGCGTAGTGACTGAAGAACCATCTGCGGACATCATCCTGCACGGTTTTCTCGATGTCATGAAAGTCGCGCCCTATCACCGGTACACCGTATGGGTGTCCGGGGTAGGCCATCGCAAACAGATGATGACTCATGTCGCCATAAGGTCGGTTGAGACATACCTCCTTAAACTCCTCGACCACCACAGAGCGTTGTACCTCGAGCGCTTTGTCAGAGAACGCCAGCGAGAGCATGCGGTCACTCTCGAGCCACAGCGCCGTCTCGATATTATGGGCGGGAATGGTGTTGTGAAAGCAGGTAAAATCGTTTGAGGTCCAGGCATTTGACTGGCCACCGGCAGCTTGCAGCGCGGCATCGAAGCCGGGGATGTTGACCGAGCCACCAAACATCAGATGCTCAAACAGATGAGCAAGCCCTGTATGATCGGGCGACTCATCGCGTGCACCGACATCATACAGGGTGTTGACGACCGCCATCGAGACGGTCGGGTTATAGTTGTGGACAACCCTCAGCCCGTTGGGGAGGGTAAAGCGGAATGTCTCGGTCATCAGCCTGTCATTATTTCTTGACAACCTTCATTGAGATGATGCGGATGTCATCGAGGGGGCGGTCCTGGGCGTTGGTCTTAGCTTTCTCTATCTTCTCGACCACATCCATGCCGCTGACGACCTCGCCGAATACGGTGTACTGATTGTCGAGATGCGGGGTGCCCCCCACGGTGGTGTATGCCGCGCGTTGCTCGGGGGTGAGTGTGGCCGCTGACTCGGCGGCTTTCTGCTCGGTGAGGGCGATAAGTTTCTCTTGCAGTTCTTGCAGGCCGGCCTGATCGCGGTTTTTGCGCATGGTCATTATCGAGTCGCGGTATTGATGTGACAGCTCGTTGAAAATCTGCTGTTTATGGGCCATGTCGAGCTGGCGGTCAATCTGGTCGAGCTGCTGCTCGTTATAGGTCTTGCCGGTGACGATATAGAATTGCGAGCCTGACGAACGTCTCTCGGGGTTGACCTGGTCACCCTGACGGGCAGCTGCCAATGCTCCGCGGTGATGAAAATGGCGGGGGTAGACGATCTCGGCGTCAATGTTGTAACCCGGTCCACCCGATCCCAGACGGGCGTTGGGGGCTGCGTCTTTTGAGTCGGGGTCTCCTGTCTGTACCATAAACTCATCAATGACACGATGGAAGAGTACGCCGTCATAATATTTCTCATTGACCAGTTTGAGGAAATTATCACGGTGGAGCGGGGTGTCGCCAAAAAGGCGCACGCGGATGTCACCCAGCGAGGTCTTTATATCGACCAGTGCGTCCCCTTTATCCATGACGGGGGCTTCGGAGGTAAGTTGCGATGTCATTTTTACTTTAGATTTGGTGCGTGAATAAGCATAACCGCCTGTAACGGCGATGATGGCGGCCACGATGAAGATCTGTAAGATACGTCTGCGGGTCATGGTCTGATATAATATATGTCAGATGGCTGATGTGGGGTAAATGCGCTTGTAAATGCGGCGGAAATTATCATCGGTTGCCGACAGTTCGGCCCAACGCTCGGCATAATCTGCCCCATACATCTGACGGAGCATATCGCCGAGATAGCGGCGCTCGCGGTCTTTGTCTATGCCCGACTTGATCAGCCGGTCGATGTGCGGGGCAAATAGCATCGGATCGATGGCAAAGAGGTATCTGGCAGCCGAGATCACGAACTGACCGGTAAGGTCAACCTTCTCCATATTGTCGATAAGCCAGGGGAGCTGAGGCTCAACGGTGTCGATATGGTTGGCGATATATTCGTATGTAAGCAGGCCGTCAGTGTCGGCCGAGAGCTTTTTTATAACATCTTCTTCCATAAATACAGGGTGACTATAATGGTTAAACAGAGGTCATAGCCCGTTGCAAAGTTAAGAAAATATTCTGAATCGGGTATTGGCCCTCAGGTTAATTTTCTCATAGATCAGGTGCCGAGCGCCGGCCACAGCCTGAGCGTATTGCTGTTGATGATGCGTGCCATCCCGGCGGGTGATTTGTCGCGGGCGCAGGCGATGGCTGTGAGGATGTCCTGAGCGGGGATGTCAGAGTCATCGGTCTCTAACAACAGTCTGTCGTCGGGGATTGCGGCCAGCGTATCGGGGTTGAAGTTGCTGCCGACTGAGAAGTATAGCGGGGAGGCCGGATATGCGTTGAGTAGTTGGCCGAGGGTCTGAGGTTTCCCTCTGAATCCGTGGATAATCCAAGGAGCGGTGGGACGTGTCTCGCGGCGTATTTTTATGAAGCGGTCGAGTCCTTTTACAAGATGTATGACCAGAGGCTTGCCGGTCTGTTCGCTGAGGCGGATATGATGTCGTAGCACTTGCTCCTGTGTCTCGGGTGAGCCGCCTCTGAGCATATCGAGGCCCGTTTCGCCGATGGCGATGACCCTGTCATCGGTTATCGCGCTGTCAAGTTGAGCGAGGTTGATGTCGCTGTCGGTGTCCCAGGGGTGAATACCGACAGAGTAAAAACCTGAATCCGCTTTGGGTAATCCGGCAAATTGATCCGGCGAGAGCGATAAGACCGAGGTGGTGAGAGGTGAGCGATGATGGGTGTGTACGTCGATAATCTTATAGGGGGGTGGTACAGGGTCATAACCCGATCCGCCCCAAGGATGGCAACGCGACAAGCGTTTGAGTGTCAGACTCAGGCCTTTAAGCGGGCCGTGAGTATGTAGAGCCTCGATGGCATATTGAGAGCACGTAGGGGTGAAACGGCAACTTGACGGGAAAAGTGGAGAGATACAGAGCTGATAAAACCTCACCGGGAGTATCAAGATCCACGAAATCATCCGCGATACCGCCGAAGTTATCTGTGATACCTTATGGGTAATGAGGCCCATGACGGCTTATTTACGGAATATCTTATGGAGAAGCCGTTTCATCGCCGCCTCGACCTTAAAATATGGCTCGGGTGTGTTTGAGACGTAGACAAAGAGGATGTCGCGCGGGGCCGAGAGACTCTCGGGGAAATATTTCTGACGGTTGAGACGGTAGGCCTCGCGTATACGGCGGCGCATCATCACACGGTCGACGGCATGCCGAAGCCGCTTTTTAGGCACTGATGCAAGAAATTGCACGGCATCGCCCCTGAAACGTTGCTCGTTGTCGCCCCAGACCGCCCTGAGGGGATATGCCAGCGCTCCCTGCGTGTCTTTCTGGGCAAACAGTCTGTCGATGGCCGTCTGCGAAGACAGTTTTGACGGTTTTGGGAGTCTGTAATCGTTCATTCGAGGCGTCTGTAATCGTTGAGTATAATCTTTTAGCCCACTCGTTGAGACTGTCACTCTTTGGCGGCCTCCTCCTTGAGATAATTCTCGAGGGCTGCGGTGATTGACGGGGTAGCGGGAGTGGGGGCTTTGATGTCGAGCCTGAGTCCGGCAGCTTCGACAGCCTTGGCTGTTGATGCGCCGAAACATCCTATGCGGATGTCACCCTGATTGAAGTCGGGGAAATTCTTTTTGAGAGACTCGATACCGGCAGGAGAGAAAAACAAGAGCATATCGTAATCAAACTCTTCATCGGGACCGAAATCGTTGCTGACCGTGCGGTACATCACGGCCTTGGTGTAGTTGACTTTGTTTGCGTCAAGCAGATCGGCACCGCGTGAGTTGACATCAGAGATGGCAAAGAGGTATTTATCTTTGTTGTGTTTGGTCAGAGCCGGTATAAGTTCCTCGAGTTTTCCGGTCTCGCCGTGGAAGATCTTGCGTTTACGGTAAACGATATATTTCTGCAGGTAGAGGGCTATCTGCTCTGTGGTGCAGAAATATTTCATCGTGTCCGGGATGGTGACCCTCATCTCTTCACAGAGGCGAAAGAAATGATCGATGGCCGTGCGTGCGGTAAAAATAACGGCGGTATAATCTGATATATTGATTTTCTGCTGGCGGAATTCCCTGGCCGACAGGCCTTCGACTTTGATAAAGGGACGGAATACAAGTTCGACACCGTAGCGTTGCGCGATGTCGTAATAAGGTGACTTGTCAGATGTAGGTTGCGGTTGGGAGACTAAAATCTTCTTAACTTTCACTTTGCAAACTGTCAATATGATAAGATGACGATACTTAACACCTTCGGCTTTGTTTGGTTTAACAAAGCGGGGTTGACGTCATATCGGGTTACAAATTGCCATAGCTGCCGCATAGACGGCGAGCAATGGAATGATTTCCAGGGTGCAAAGGTACAAAATAAAGTAGAGCAAAGAGGGAAAATTATTGTAAAAAATTCTAAAACCTTTGGCTACATATATCATCCGCGACATTATATACATGATGGCGGCCACCCACAGCATCGCCCCGGTGACCGATGGATAGAACAGTGAGACAAGCGTCGGCACGGTCAGGGCTATCCCGAGCATCACCGATGAGGCGTTGAGTCCGCGACGCCACTGCACGGCGTTGACATGGTCGGTAAACACATATCCCACGGTGGTGCAGGCGAGTAATTCAAAGATATAAAACAATGAGGCGAGGCCGGTGAGCTTGATCACCGGCATGAACACGCTATGGCCCGGCTGCCCCGTTACCCCGAGCCACAGATAGAGCAGTATCCCCTCAAACACGCATAGCTGAAACAGCAGTATCACTATCGTGCGGGTCTCGTTGGCCGTATGGTCGTCAAAGGCGTTGGCACGGCGTCTGACCGACCACAGATCCTGAGTGATGGCCCTGAATAGACGCCTGATATGTCGCATGTTGAACCCAAACAGCACCAGCAATAACACCACCATCGCCAGGATGCCGGTATCTGAGCCGGGCGTTACATCGCGCAACTCACCCTTTACGCCGCTGATCCATCCCGGCTCGCGTGTCGAATACAGCACCTTGTCGGTCGGAGAGGTGGGTGCATCATATTCATTAGAGCGGTTAAACGGCATGGGCGCGATCAGTTTTTCTGTACCGAGCGAAACTCCTCTTTGATCGTGTCGACGACATTGATGATATAGTCGCCCATCTTCTCGAGGGTCGAGATAATATCCATATAATAGATGCCGCTCTGGTATTCGTAGTGCCGCTCGTTGATGTTCTCGATATTGTTGGTACGCAGCTGGTTGCGTAGGTTGTTGATCTCGCGCTCGCAGTTATATGACACGATGATGGCCGACTCCTTTTGATGCTCGAGGTTGTTGAGGAGTACCAGCATATTGTCGACGGCTTTGTGGACGTACTCAAACATCGTGTTGATGTTGTGGTAAATCTCATCGTTAAACTGCACCGAACTCTGCTGTTTGCGCAGCAATATCTTGCCAACACCGAGAGCGCAGTCGGCGATGCTCTCGATCTCAGAGTCGATGCTGAGCATGGCGGCGATGCGGCGTTTTGACTCGTTAGAGAGGCGACCCTCGGCGCATCGGTTGAGGTAATTGGCTATCTCTATCTCCATGCGGTCTGATATCTCCTCATATTTCTCTAAGCGCGAGTATACCTTGTTAAATTCGTCAGAGCCGTCTTTGGTCGCGATAAGTTCCTTGGCCATGGGCAGCATACGGGCCACTCGCTCGGCAAAGACCGAGATCTCTTTCTCGGCCTGGCTGATGTTGAGCTCTGAGGCCGAGAGGATACCGCCTGAGATAAATTTGAGCTGGAACTCATCGTCGCCGGCGTGCTTAGCCGGGATGAGGAACTCGACGATCTTGACGTAGACTTTGGTCAACCATATCATTATCGAGAGGTTGATCAGGTTGAATACCGTGTGAAACATCGACAGCCCGAATGATACGCTTATCTGTAATTGCGAGATGATGGTCTGATGGTGGAGTATCTCGCCGTCGGCTGTCGGGAGTGACCCGGCATAGAGCTGGTTATAGATGTCGGGGTTATTGGCTTTCAGATCATTGACATACTGATAAAGCGATGAGGGATTACCCTGGCCGATCTCCTCGGTGATCCAGGTGTTGAGGTCGACAAAGGGGTAGAAGATCGCCAGTACCCATATCGTTCCCAGCAGGTTAAAGAGCAGGTGACCCATGGCTGTGCGCTTGGCGGCGACATTACCGCTCATCGACGCTAACAACGGGGTGATGGTCGTACCGATATTTGATCCAAGCACCAGGGCGCAGGCCAGCGGGAAGTCTATCCATCCCTTTGAACACATGATCAGGGTGATGGCAAACGTGGCTGCCGAGCTCTGGATGACCATTGTCACCACCAGGCCAACGAGACAGAATATCAGTACCGAACCGAAGCCCATCGAGGCGTAGCGTTGCAGGAACTCAAACATCTCGGGGTTGCTCTGCAGGTCAGGGACATATTTGCTGATCATGTCAAGACCCATAAAGAGGAAAGCGAAGCCGATGGTAAACTCACCGATTGACTTGGTGCGGCTCTTGCTTGAGAACAGCAACGGTATGGCCAGACCGATCAGCGGCAGGGCAAAGGCCGAGATGTCGACCTTGAAGCCAAACAGTGCGATAATCCACGCGGTGAATGTCGTACCGACATTGGCACCCATGATGACGGCCATTGACTGGGCCAGGGTCATCAGGCCCGCGTTGACAAAGCTGACGACCATCACGGTCGATGCCGATGAACTCTGAATGAGTGCGGTAATGAAAAATCCGGTCACCGTGCCGGTAAACCGGTTGCGTGTCATTGCTGACAGAATATTGCGCAGACGGTCGCCCGCAGCTTTCTGTAAACCTTCACTCATGACCTTCATTCCGTAGAGGAACAGGCCGACGGCTCCCAGGAGCCCTAAGAAATCAAGTAGGGAGTATTCCATTTGGTGTCAGTAACGGAGGTGGTTGTGTCCGACTCCGATTCTGACCGCAAAGTTAAGAAATTATTACAAATCTCCAAATAACAATTCAAATTGGCGATTACAATATTTATATGGATTATCGGGCGAGGCGGTAAGGTGTCAGATAAACAAAAAACTGTCGCCGGCCTCACGGTCGACGACAGCATACGGAAATTTAATTATAGAACGGTTTTGGAAATTTAGATCAGTGTAATTTGGACATTTCTCAGTGGAGTATCAGTCTCATGGCACGGTCGCCGAGTGTCATCAGGTAGATGCCGCGCGGAAGCTGATCCACGGCGACCGTTGTCTCGCCTTTGACATGTGCGGTGTGTCTAAGACGCCCGTCAAGTGAGTAGATGCAGAGTAGATCATCGTCGGCGTTGACAGTCACCATGTCTGTGGCGGTCATGGCATTGCGGGCCGAGGACTGAGCAGGGTCGATGTCGGTCAGAGCCGAGGTGTGGTACTCATACGCGCCGATGGTGGGTGCGGCGGTGCTGCGGGTGACTCCGCGATAATCCTCGGTGACGGCTGACAGAGGTGTCCCGCAGTTGAGTTGGGCGAACGAGGCCGGCCACAGGGGGCGCGTCTCATCACTGTCGTCAAATGTCAACGGCGCGTTTACTCCGGCAGATTCGCCCGAGGCGAGTTCCCATTGATTGAATGTCATCTGAGTGTCGTAATCGCCTCCCCAATAGGCGTATGTGGCGCCTGAGGTATAACCGGCATTGCTCTGCCAGTTAAATCCGGCCGGACCATACTGCTCCTTGATGACGTAGCTGCCGGTTGTGTTGACAAGGATGTTGTTGGCGATCAGTCCGCTGACGGCTGATGCGCTCTTGGTGGATATGATAAGGGGCATCACTACGTCATCACCCTTGACAACGACAGTGTTATGGGCGATTGTCACGCCGGTATACGGCTTGGAGGCGCTGTTATAGAGCTGAATACCGGCCCCTGGGTTGCTCCCGGCATCAATGTCGAGGATATTGTTGGCGATGATGACGGGAGATTCATCAGATCCGGCAAGACGACGCAGGTAGAGGCCATAGGTGCCGGTCTTTGAGTAGGTCAGGAGATTACGCTCGATAGAGGCCGGACCTGAGATGTCGAGGTCAATGGTCTGGAAGTAATTCTTGTCGGTCGAGGTGGCCACACCTTTGAGAACGTTTGAGCGTATAATGACATCCTTTGAGAAGTAGAGGTAGATGGCCTGATAACCCTGTCCCGAGAATGTGCAGCCGGTTATCGTCACACCCTCACTCTCGGGCTGATTGACAGAGAATGAACCGAAACGGATACCGCAGTAACCGCCGTTGAGGTCAGAGTCGGTCACGGTCAGACGGTTGTTGAGCGAGGTTGCCGACGGGCCGACATAAGAGTTGACCAGCGCCAGGTTGTCATAGGTTGAGGTTGATGTCGGGGCGGTGACGATACATCTGTCGAGAGTAACATCAGATGAGCCGGCGGCGATATGGATCACCGAGGGGAAGCCTATATTGGTGGTCTTGACGGTCATGCCCGAGAGGGTGACGTTAGATGTGCCGCGCAGGGTGAAGACGCCGTAATAATGCTCGAGTTTGTCGTCTGAGTATGGCGGCTCGGTCCAGTCGTTTGAGATCAGCAGTACATCTCCCGGGTCGCCGGTCTCACCCTCAAAGGTGATAGTGTTGACGGCCGATGCCCCTTGGATATGGTCGAGCTCGACACGTTCGTTATAAGTGCCGGGTTCGACAACAAACTTCACGGGCCCTTCGATACCTGCTCTCATGGCGTTGACTGCTGAGGCAAAGTCGATATAATCGGCATCAATTGACGATCCGATGCGATATGTCCCGTGGAAGCCCTCGATAACAGTCAGGGAGTTGGTGTCGAGAGCAGAGAGGTCGACAATCCCCTCAGGGGTTGTGTCGGTGGTGTAGCTCAACGCATGGGGAGTGACGGTGGTTGTGGCGTTGATTACGGCATCAAGACTGACCGTGCCGACCAACCAGTAATGACGCGTGCCGGGGATAGATATGATCTCCGGTGTGGTGAAGGTCAGCGTAGTCGAGGCATCGGTATTCTCTGCCACGAGGTCGTTTCGCAGGAATGTAGGGTCATCGCCGGTGGCGTAGAGGTGGAAGCCTGTGAAAATTTCGCCTGCATCGGGGATGTCAAAACTGAGGGCTGTCAGGGTAATGGGGTCTTTGTCGCCTGTTACGTCAAATTTCACTCCGCCGAGCAGTATCTCGCTGCCGCGCGTTGTTTCGGCCGATACTGAGGGGAGAGAGGCAAATCCTGTCATCTCCAGGGGTTTGCGCGCGTCACTCGATAGAATACATTTCCATCCCTCATCTTTGCCGATGGTCAGCGAATGATACTCGATGATGAGCTGGCCATCCTCACGGACTGATGTGACCGATACGGGGTAGACGGTGTCATAGTCTACGCCAAACGGCTGGTCTCCGCCGATGACGGTGATATACTGGTTTGATGTGTTGACGTTAAACGCACCCTCGGTAAATGTCGCGGTGATCTTGCCACCCTCGACAGCGGGGCGTGCCGTGATGGTGTAGTTGTTGGTCATGTAGGCGGCGGTCACACCGTTTATCTGTATGGGGTATTCACCGACCTCGACCACCTGCTCGGTATTGCCGAGGATCGGGTCGTATGTGTTAACGGTGATTATCTCGCCATCAGGGTCATTGTCGGTGACGGTCATCTCAGAGCCGTTGACGGTCAGACCTGTGATTGCGGCATCTATCACCGACCCGGGGACGGCATCGGGTGATATATCGGCAAGAAGCCAGTAATGGTTCTCTCCCTCGCCGAGAGTGACGGCAGGGGTGAAGGTGACGGTCGCACCTGTTGCATCGGCCGTAGCGATGACGGTTGCATCAGCGGGGATAGCTTTATGACCTGAGGATGCGAGCTTTAGCGATGTGTAGATTGATGCGTCACCCTTTAGCGCAAAGGTGATGTTGTCGAGGGTGACGGCGTCGAGATTCCCCTCGGTGAGGATGTCCACACCGATGACGGGCACATCTGAGGCCGATGAGATAGCGATAGTCGACAATCCTGTAGGGAGACCGGTGGCTGAGACAGGCTGCATCGGTCGCGACAGATACTCCCTCACTTCGCCGAGAAATCCGTATTGCGAGTCTTTGACGTAAGATGATGAGGTCGTGCCGGCGTTGAATCTTATGGTCAGTGCGCCGTTATCGGCTGTCGATCTGATAGTGCCTATAAGCGATGGATCATCGCCGGCTTTGAGATTCAGATCTTTAGTATGTGTATAAAGAGGTGTGCCTGTGGCCTCACTCCCTGCATAGACCTCGAATGTAGGGGTGACGTTTGACGAGGGATAGTAGGTTGAGGTGTAATAATAGAGGTTTAGCTTAGAGAAATCTATCTCACAGACGTTACCCTCATGGGCCGGGAGGAACGTTATGAGTTGGTCGGTATTCGATCCGTCATACCCTCCGTAAGTCGATGAGTATGGTTTGTGCGACAGATTCATTGACCCGTAGACTGTCTTGACAGGGTGCGATGAGGAGGGGTAGGCGACATTGTAGACGTTGCGGCCTGTTGATGAGGCTGCGGGTGTGACGTCGCTAACCTCGTCGTTGAGGGTGAGCGAGGTGACGGTGGCGTTGACCGCGCTGCCGGTCTGTGCATCCTGAGCGATGTCGGCCACTACCCAGATATAATTGTCACCCTCGAGCAGCGAGAGAGGTGTGGGGAGTGTGAGGTTGAGGAGTTGGTCAGCCACCACACTCTCGGCGAGCAGTGTGGCGCCGGCTACATCGAATGTCCCGCTGTTGGCCGATGAGTAGACGGCTGCTTTCTCCCATTGGGGCGAAGTGCCGTCAAAGTCGAGCGAGACGGCTGACAGATTGAGGGGCGGCTCGGTATTGTCGGTCACGACCTTTACGCGCAGTATCGCGCAACCGGTGTCACCGGCGGCGACATCGGCGGTTGAGGCTGCGGTCACATCGGTGCCGACCAGAGTCATCGGCTGAGGGGTAAACAGAGTGGCGGTTGCCTCCCATCCGGCCTTTGTGACACCGGTGGTGGTTGAGAAGGTGACAGTCAGCGCGCCGTCATCTGAGGTAGATCTGACGCGGGCTGTCGACTGGGTTAACAAGGTAATCAATACGTTGTCGGGGTCGGCGGTGGTGCCGTTATAGACGATCAGTTGGTCGTTGCGGGCCGGGTTGGTGTTAAACAGGGCGATTGATGAGAAATCGAGCATTACCTTGCCGGTGCTACCCTCGGCGGGGATAAAGGTGACTGTCCCGGAGGTGTTCTCGGGGTAGTTGGCCGTCGGGCCGCCGTTGTCATAAAACAGTACAGATTTCCCCTCCTCGACACGTGCTGTGACGGTTGACCCGTCGGCAGGCATCATCACCAGTGCGGCGACGGTTACACCTTGTGGTTGGCCCGGGATGATTGCCGGGGTGGAGGGTGCATCGGTGGTCAGGTCGGTGAATGTGAGTGACGCTGTCGAGTAGAACGGAGCATCGGTGGCGATGTCACCCTTGACGGTGAAGATGTTGTCGCCTGACGCCAGTTCGTGAGAGAGAGTATAAGTATATGTATCACCTGCGACCGTCGGTGTGGCGTCGATGGGGGTGTTGCCGATATAGAGCCGCAGATTCTCGATTACGCTGTTGGGGTCATCGAGACTGAAGCTGAGCGAAGTGACGGTGTAGGGATTGAGGATACCGTCGGTAGCGGCGGTGACCGAGCCGAGAGTCACATCTTTAAGCCCGGCATAGACACTCGGGGTAACACCCGTATAATCGGCCGTAATGCCGGTAATGGTCTGATCGGTCAGCGTGACGGATGTCACCGTTGCCTCCCATCCCTCGCATGCGGCTGCATATTTATACAGGAAGCAGACGCTGAGCGAACCGTCCTCTTCGGTCGAAGTAAATGTGACGTCAGAGACTTCAATGGTACTCTTGTCGTATGCGGCATACCGCGCGAGCAGTTTCCCGTTGTCGGGGAAATCGGTGGTGGTGACGGCGCTTGTAGAGGTGGGGTAGGTGATATCCTCGTTATAATTGCCGTTGAAGATCGACAGCGACACCGGGTAGCTTGATCCGTCGCCCTTGAGATGGATACGTGAGAATTTGATCTGCACGGCTTCGCCGGGATTGGCGGGTGTGAAAACCACGGTCGAGAAAGAGTTGTTGGTCGAGGTGCTCCTGATCTGCTCGGGGCCTTGCAGGTCATAGAACTCGATCGGCTCTGACACAGTTTTCTCGACGCGGCCAAACTGAGGCATGTTGAATGTCTCAGCCCTCAATACCGCCGGCATCAGAGCCGCCGTAATGAGCGCCGACGCGGTCAGACACCGGTGCAATTTAGAGTGGATAATTGACATAATGTTATGATAATAGATGATTTACATGAACTGATATTAAGCCACAGCCCTCATAGCCGTGAGAATGTAACGCAGAGCACCCCGCCAAACTCTGCTTACTCAGCATAGCCTGACGGGGTGTAAATCATTGGTGACACAACGTGTCCTTGCGCGGGATACGCATACGCCTATTCCCGGTGGGTGTCGGTTGGGCCAGCCTGTAATCTGTTCCGCGAGATCTCAGCTGAGTAAATAAATGCTCAGGCAGGTCTCCTGACTTGTCATCCGTTTCGGCCGGCCTTCCCGCCTGCTGATTGAGGCAGTGACCGACGTCTGTCCCCCTGCGGGGTGACGTCTGAGGTAGAAACGGTAAGCATGACTTACAGTAGCGGGCCTGTTCAGGCTTTTCACCTGATTCCCTTTTAGAGGTCTCTGTCGCCGACGACATCAACACTCACCTAAGCACCGACAAAGTTACAACCTTTCTCCCGCTTTTCCAAATCCACCGCGAGAAATCATAATAATTAAATATTTATAGACTCCCAATATTATATAGATCAGTGGATTATAGGATGAGGCGGAGGAGTTGGGTGGTGTTGTCGGCGATGTTGTCGGCGTGGGCTGACTCGAGTTCGCCGCGCGAACGGAATCCCCAGGTGACGCCGCAAGACTCGACACATGAGCGGCGCGCGGTCTCCATGTCGATGGCTGAGTCGCCGACATAGAGCACGTCTGCTTTGGGTGTGGGTGAGGCGGCGAGGATCTCGAATACGATCGATGGGTCGGGCTTGACGGGTACTCCCTCTTTCTGCCCCTCGATGGCGGCCCAGGGGACGTCGGGGAAGTAGTGATTGACGAGTTCGACCACGGCCTGGCGGTATTTGTTTGAGGCGACGGCGACTTTGACGCCGCGTGAGGTGATGTCGGCGAGCAGCTCGGGGATGCCGGGGTAGGGGCGTGTCTCATCGGTCTTGTGGGCTTCGTAATACTCTTTAAAGTCGACAAGGAGGCTGTCGATAGTCTCGGGGTTGCGCATGCTCACGGGGATTGCGCGCTCGATGAGTTTGCGCACGCCGTTGCCGACAAACATGGGGTATGCCGAGGCAGGATGGGTAGGTAGCCCGGCTTTGGCAAGGGCGTAGTTGGTGGCGTTACCGAGATCGGCGATCGAGTTTATCAGGGTGCCGTCGAGATCAAATATCACGAGCTGTTTCATTGTCGGTTGTTTTATGTTGAGGTTATGAGGGTCAGAACGGGTAACCCACTGAGAAGTGGAATGTCGCGTCGCGTTTCCACTCTGGGTGTATCAGCGGCCAGGGTTCCTGACCGCGGGCTGGGTTGTGGGCTTTGAATCCGAGGTCAAATCTGAGCAGGAAGTAGGTGAAGTCCATGCGCAGGCCTACACCGTAGGCTGCGGCGATCTCTTTATAGAATGAGTTGAAGCGGAAGAGGCCGCCTGGCTGGTTGGGGTAATCCTTAATGGTCCAGATATTGCCGGCGTCGATAAAAACAGCGCCCTCAAAGACCCAGAAGAGTTTGTTGCGGTACTCGAGGCTGAGCATCAGCGAGATGTCGCCGCACTGGTTGATAAAGTCGGTGACGCTGTTGCGCGAGTCGTAGCTGCCCGGGCCGAGGGTGCGGACACTCCATCCTCTCACAGAGTTGGCGCCCCCGGCATAAAAACGTTTTTCAAACGGGATCATCGTGGCGTTGCCGTATGGATACCCGATGCCGGCGCTGGCGTGGAACGATATAGAGTTGCGGGTAGTGACTGCGTGGTTGATGGTGTAGTCGATTTCCCCCTTGACGTACTGGGCGTAGGGGATGGAGAAGATCTTATAGGCGCCGTCTGATTTTTTCTGCCCGACGATTTTTGAGATGGCATAGAGGAGGTTACCGGCGGTCTCGATCGAGGCGTGCCAGGTATAGGTGTTGACCTGTCGGGGGAGGCGGAAGAGGCCGTCGGTGGTCGATGCCGGGCGGCGGTTGGTGTGATACCATGTGTAACCAGTGCGCATGATGAAGTGGTCTTCGTAGCTGTAACGCAGCAGGGGATTATTGGGAGCGATATTGTTGATGAAGTCGACGGTCGACCGGGGCAGCGAGACGACATTAAGGTCTATCAGGTCGTATGTGCGACGGGTGAGGTTGTTGCGGTCGGCCCATTTGAATCGCCAGGCCGCTCCGGCTATAACACGGGTGTATTCGGGACGTTCCTGCCACATAAATGTAAGGGCAAACTCGGTGGTGGCGCGGTTACGGCGTTTGAATGATGAGGTCAGGAAGGGGGCCTCCATTTTGGGGAATGTTATCCCGACCTCGGCGGCAAGTTCGGTGTACCGGTCGTTGATCAACCCCTCGAGATTACCTGACAGGCTCTCGTATGCGCCTCTGAATTTGACGTTGAGTATCTCGCCGCCGTGAAAGATGTTGCGGTTGGTCCAGATAACGCCGCCGCCGACTCCTAAGTCACCCTCAGAGTTTGTCCCCTCGAGTTCGAACGTGATACCCTGTTTTTTGGTGCGCGACAGCAGTATGTAGACGTCGAGCGCCTTCTCGCCATCCTCCTCGCCGCCGGGGGTGGTGACGATGTTGACATATCGCAGGATCGCCAGGCGGTTGAAGTTTTCATACGTGCGATCCATCGCCGAGGTCGAATACAGTTCGCCGGGGCGGATATAGCATTGCTCGGCCAGCACCGAGGGGCGCAGGAATCTGTCAGGCCCATAGAGTATGCGCAGGCCGTCGTATGTCAGGGTGTCATTGGCGGCGAAGTGCATCTGTGTGGCATCGTCGCCGGGTTTGAAGTCGGTGACGATATATACGTTGCGAAACCGGTATCTCAGCCCCGGGTCTTTGACTGTCATCACCAGATCGACATCCTTGACGCCGCCGAGTGTGTCAGCAGTGAATGAGATGTACTCTTTGGTAAACGAGAGGTAGCCGCGTTCGCGCATCTCCTCGGTGATGACGGCGCGGATGTTGTCGAGATTGTTGCGGTCGAGATTGTCGCCGGGTGCGATGGGAAATTTGAGTGAGTCGGTCATTATCACCTCTCTGACCACCGGGTCAGTGTATAGGGTCGAGAAGCTGCCCACACGGTGAGCTTGGCCCGGTTTGAGGCGATAGGTGACATCCATCTTCTTGCCGCGGCTGACGGTGTCGACCTCGACCTCGACGTCATTATAGCCGCGGTTGATCAGGGCGAGTTTGAGCTGACGTGCGCTCTGCTCGGTCAGGTCGGGGTCATAGATGGCCGGCTCCTGGCCGATTTTGCGCAGCCAGCGGTTAAATTTGCTGTCTGATTTCCCCGAGAGGTTATAGACACCCAATTGCAGTTTCCAGAATCCGAGTATCTTATGGTTTGGTGTCTGGCGCAGATAGTTGACCATCCCGCCGGTAGATACCCCCGATGAGTCGGTGACGGCGATGGTAACCTTGTCGAGCAGGTAGCTCCCCTGCGGGACGTGTTTTGTCGAGCTGCACCCCGCGATGATGATACACATCACCCCGGCCATGACTGAGATCATAGCCTTGCGCAACAGATATCTGCGGGGGAGTGACATGACAGAAGTATGAGGTTAGAGGGGAGAAGTGCCAGGTTAGAGAGGTTACTGTGAGAGGAAGTCGGTGCGGATAAAGTCGGCTACCGACGGCAGGGTGTTTGGCCCGATGACGCAGTCGGCTTTCTCTTTGACTGCGGGGAGGGCGTTGTCGACTGCGACCGATAGGTCGGCCACCTCCATCATCGGCAGGTCGTTGAGGTTGTCACCAAAGACAACGATGCGGTCGCACCCCAACTCGGTGGCCACATCCTTTACGGCGGTCGCCTTTGAGCACCCCGAGGCGTATACATCCATCAGAGCGACCTCAGGATTGAAGATGTCACGATACCATGCCGCCGAGCATCGGGTCTTGCGGTTGATGGTTTGGCAGATGCGATCCATCTTCTCGGGCGTGCCGATGGCAAAGAACAGCACGGTAGGCTCCCATTCTGCGGGTTGGCGTCCTAAATGAAATTTCTTGAGCGCGAGATGGCGGCGCTGCTGATAGAAGTCATCTTCGCGCGGGGTGAGCTCCGCCGAGTGGTATACGTTGAGGATTTCGTTTTCACCCAGGCAGTAGTTAAACGGATTGATGCCCGCGCGCGCAAACTCACGCTTGATAATGTCGGCATCGGCGGCCGACATCATGCGTATGTAGTCGTATCGTGACAGACGGCGGTTCCAGTACGCAGCGCCGGTCATGACGATGTCGGGGATATCGCGCCCGGCGGGTGTGCGCGAGGGATGGATGCGCGAAAGCAGTGTCTGCACGGTGGCCGGTGTGCGGGCCGTGGCGGCGGCAAACATCGCCCCGCGGTCTATCAGGTCGTTGAGGATGGCGACAGACTCGTCCGAGACTCTGCTCGAGGGGTCGAGCAGAGTCCCGTCAAGGTCTGAGATGTATAGGGTGTTACGGCTCATTTTACACCTGTGTAAGTCGCCGGCGAGAGCATCTTGAGCTCGGCTTTCACCTCGGGGGTGACATCGAGGGTGTCGATAAACCCGGCGATCGACTCGGCAGTGACTGTGGTGTTGACGCGCGTGAGCTGTTTGAGGGTCTCGTAGGGGTGGGGGTAACCCTCGCGACGGAGGATGGTCTGGATACCCTCGGCCACCACGGCCCAGGCTGCGTTGAGGTCGCGGTCGATAGCGGCGCGATTGAGCAGCAGTTTGCCAAGTCCCTTAAGTGTCGAGTGGATGGCGATAACGCTGTGTGCCATCGGTACACCGATATTGCGCAGCACGGTCGAGTCGGTCAGGTCACGCTGCAGGCGCGATACGGGGAGTTTCTGCGACAGGTGCGTATATATGGCGTTGGCGATGCCGAGGTTACCCTCTGAGTTCTCAAAGTCGATGGGGTTGACTTTGTGGGGCATCGCCGATGACCCTACCTCGCCCGCTTTGATCTTCTGCTTGAAATATTCGGCCGAGACATACATCCACACATCGCGGTCGAGATCGAGGATTATGGTGTTGATGCGGCGCAGGGCGTCAAAGAGGGCGGCCAGGTTGTCATAGTTTGAGATCTGGGTGGTCAGCTCCTCACGGCCTATGCCGAGGTTACTGCTCAGAAAACTGTTGGCAAACGTGCGCCAGTCGATGTCGGGGTATGCCGCGTTATGGGCGTTGAAGTTGCCGGTGGCTCCGCCAAATTTACCTGTAATGGGGGTAGCGGCCAACAGTTCGCGCTGACGGCGCAGGCGGTATACAAAGACCTCGATCTCCTTGCCCAGGCGAGTGGGTGAGGCGGGCTGTCCGTGTGTCTTGGCGAGCATCGGCACGTCGGCCCACTCATCGGCACGGGCGGCGAGCGCGTCGATCAACTCATCAAGCAGGGGGAGGAAGACCTCGTCGATAGCATCTTTGACCGACATCGGCACCGAGGTGTTGTTGATGTCCTGAGAGGTGAGGCCAAAGTGTATAAACTCTTTCCAGGTGGCGAGACCCATGGCGTCGAATCGCTCTTTGAGGAAGTACTCAACAGCCTTGACATCATGGTTGGTTACAGATTCATGCTCCTTGATGCGCAGGGCGTCAGCCTCGGTGAAGTCTTTATATAGCGAGGGGAGTCGGTCGAGGGCTTCGGCCGGCACATCGGCCAGCTGGGGCAATGGCAGACGGCATAATGCGATAAAATACTCCACCTCTACCTTGACACGGTAGCGGATAAGTGCATATTCTGAAAAGTAGAGGTCAAGGCCCGATGTTTTTGAGCGATAGCGGCCATCGACGGGTGAGATGGCGGTGAGTGTTGAGAGTTCCAAAACTTAAGTCTTTTGTTAGAAAATGCAAAGTTACAAAAAATCTCGTAATAGCTGGTAATCGACACAATCGGTGATAAAAAATAGTTATGGTGGTAATCTGCGTATAATCAATGAGATATATAACGAGGCGCAAAAAAGATTAAAAAATATTGTCTTAAAATTTGGTGGAAACTAAAAATGTTTATAACTTTGCAACGCTTTTGAGAGCGAGACGGGCGCTTAGCTCAGCTGGTTCAGAGCGTCTGCCTTACAAGCAGAGGGTCGGGGGTTCGAATCCCTCAGCGCCCACCACTATCACCGCAACGATTGTCACAGTCGCTGCGGTTTTTTTCTGTGCCTGCACGCTGACCCGTTTAGACTGCGGGAGGCGATGGTGACAGGTGACGACGTGTCGAAGACGCGCCTCGAGCATCCGTAAGGCCGGATTTGTGAGCTCTGTGAACTCCGTGGGAGATCTTGTTAATGGGTTGTATTCCGGGGATAGGGACAGCGGTCAGCCAAGGGGCTCCATCATCCCAACCCCCTGCTAATAGTAAAGGATTCTTTCGGAATCTTCGTCGGTAACAGTAAAAGATAAAGTGGGTAAAAGATAGAGTAACAGTAAAAGATAAAGGCGTGTCAAACGGGTTGACACGCCTTCGTCCAATTATACTAAAACTTTCTTTGGGCTTGCAGCCTCACGGCTGTAAATGAGTTGGTATCTTTATTTGAGATCTTTAGGTAGATCAGCGGATGACTACTTTCTCGGCTTTGCCTCCGACGGTGCGGATATAGAGGCCGGCGCGGGCGGCATCTGTGCGACGGCCCTGCAGATCATAGTAGATGGCTTCGCCACGGTTGTCGTTGTCGAGGCTTACGTTTGCGATGCCGGAAACAACACCGTCACCATTGACCATAAAGCTGATCGGCTCTGACTCGCCGGCGGGTACTACTGACTTGGCATAAACCATTACGTCTTTGTCAAGGTCAGAGTAGTCGATGGTATGAGTCTTGGGATAAACACCTTCGGGATGTGTCCAGGTGTCAGTGAGCTCGACGCGGCGGGGCGCGCCAAACGGATCTTCGATATCACCCTCGTCAATGGTGGGAACCTCGACGATCATATAGGCCAAAGCGCCGGACTCGCAAGTGAGAGTGACAGCCATATTCTCTTCATCGGCCACATATGTGGGGACAGAGTGGGTGACATTCTCTACATAGAGCTCATAAACCTTGACCACGGGGTCGGTATTATTGTCGCGGATAGCGGTGACGGTGATCTCGTCATAGAATCCCTCCTCCATATCGGGGGCTTCCCACTCGATCGTGTCGCCGCCAACAGTCTCGGGGAGAGTCAGGCCGTCGGCGTCAGATGAGATGTAGATATGATCGGCATTCTCAGAGATGAATGTCAGCTTGGTGCCGGCCATAACCGAAATCATATTATCGGTGGTATACTCTTCGAGCTGGAAGTGAACAGGATGCTCGCAGATAATATCGCCTGCGGGCTCGGGAGTCTCCTCGGGGAGACTGTAAGTAATAGAGATGCCCGAGAGGTGAACCTGCGCCATATTGCTTGTGCTTGATGAGTGGCAGGTCAGGACGATCTTATTACCTGTGATGTTTACATTTGCGGTATGATCGGCTGAGCCGGTATTGAAAGCAATTGTCTCATCGGCATCAGTATTATTAACGGTGACTGTCCAGACGGCATGAGGATTGCTGTTCTTGCAATAGCCTGTCATGCTGACAGAGAGGATTGTGGCATAAGGCGGGATTGCCGAACCGGTGAGAGTCAGCGTACCCCCGTCAAAGGTGTTAGCCTGTGTGCCTGAGCCAAGCTGAGCGCAGCCTGAATTGGTGGTGGCGTAAGCAGTCTCATGTTCGGCTGTCCAGATGCCGTCAGCGCTATCCTCACTCAACAGCAGGGGAAGATCGCATTTTTGACCGCCGTTTGACTGTCCGTCAACGCCGATAACATTCCACGTAGCGGTAAAGCGGGTACACTTCTTGACGGTAAGGTTAAAAGTCAGGGTCTTACTTTCTGAGCCTTCACGAGAGGCGACCACTGTTATGTTCATGGGTTCGCAGACATCCGGAGTCCATATCAGTTCATCATCGTCAGCGTATGTATTAGTGCCGGCAATTTCGATCTTGGTGGCATTTACAGCCTTAAATGTCAGCGTTGTGTTCTCATCAACTATGATAGTGTCGCCATCATTAATAACATTATTAGTGAGATATGTAGCAACAATGTCATCGATAATTATGATTTTCTTGTTGACTGTCAGGGTGAATGTCAGAGGTGCAGAGGTCTGTGTCTCCTCACCCTCTACGACGCGCTTGGCGATGACCGATACGGTTTGAGCGGTGCATGCGTCGGGTGTCCATTCTGCAACCCCGTCAAGAGCAGTGAGTTCAACGGGATCTCGGTCGCCGACAGTGACCTCAAAAGAGGTAGCATAGGCCGCTGAGAATGTGACTGTTTCACCCTCCTCGAGGACGAGGGGAGAAGTAAGCTCATCACCGTTAACAGTAGCGGTAACCTCTCCGAGGGTTATCTCTTCAAGAGTGTATTTTATAGTGATACCGGAGAGATATGTCTGATTTATGCCGCTACCACCGCCGCAGGTCAGGACGATTTGGTTGCCGATAAGATTTTCATTGGCAATCGAAACCTCATGCTCCGCGAAAGTATTATTGCCGAAAACGATTTTTTCGGTTGCCTCTTTGCCATTAACCGTTACAGCCCATGTGGTATGTGTTGTTGTAGAGTTGTAGCCTGTCATTGATACGGAGAGTATCCTCGCATTCGCAGGGATATCAGAGTTAGTCAATGTCAGCGTACCGCCGTCAAACGGATAATTCTTTGAACCAAACTGGGCATGGCCCGAGGTTGTTGTGGCGTAAGCAGAGCTGTGGACTGCCTGCCAGTTACCGGCTGCACTGCCCTGACCGAGTGTTAGAGGAAGATCGCAGGCATCATTACCATTAGAGGTGCCGTCAACACCCGTGATAATCCAGGTGGCAGAAAGCTGTGAGGGGTCGTAGACGGTGAGGTTAAAGGTGAATTCCTTTTGGGTGAGGAGTCCGTTGTTATCACAGGCGATGATGGTAATGGTGGTGTTGTCGCAGATGTTGGGCTGCCAAGTGGCATCAGGGCCATCTGCTGACAATGCATTATCACCTGCTGAGAGGATGTTAATGTTGGTGGCATCGTCAGAATGGATGGTAAACAGTGTACCTACGGGCACTGATATTTCATCACCGGCTGAGATCTCTACATCGCCATATTTAACGATTATGTCACCGACGGCCTTGGTTACGGTGAGATTGAATGTCAGGGTCTTTGATTCGAGGCCGTCTGCCGAAGCGGTGATGGTTACTTCTTTATTTTTGCAGAGAGTGGGTGACCATGTGGCGGTGTTGTCAGTAACAGTGAGAGATGTTTCACCAACCATGATTGAGGTGGCATTGTCAGACGAGATGGTAAGCACGGTGCCCTCAGGGATATTAACGCCCTCAGTGGGGTCAATTTCAGTATCACCGTTAAACAGCTTGATGTCGCCGACAGAGGTGGGGTTCTCAGTCACTTCTTCGTACTCAACAACGACTTCTTTGATATAGATATTTTTCTTGTTGGTTGAATTGTTGAAGTCAATTATTATTTCGCCGGTACTTTCCCCTATAAAGGCATACGAAGATGATGAGTTTGTAATAGTAACTGATTCGTTCCCATTGCAAGTAAAGGAAGTGTTGCCAACAGTTACTGCGAGCGAGGTCGAGCCATTACTCTTACAGTTAATAGTGACAGATTTGATTTTCCCGGGGATATCGTCGGTTGACATTTTTATTGTGCCGATACCATTGCTATTTGATCCGATGTGCAACCCATCATTTTCTGTGGCGAAATAACCTGAGCCGCTAAGCCATGTATATGCAAGATTCCAGGTTACATCGTTTTCAGACCACGTCAAATGGTTGCTTGAAATTGAAGCTGACCCTGATGTGGTGGTGTAGGTGGTCGCATTGGCGAGCGCCATAGTTAGCACACCCACAAGCAGTAGTAGAATTTTTTTCATGTGGTTAAGAGATTGGATTATTTTGTGAGAAGTTTTAGCGAAATTGATTGGTTAGAGAGAGGAGTGGTTGCGGATTGTAAGGAGGCCGTTGATTTTGGTCGCAGTTTAGGTGGCAAAGTATGAGATTTTGGTCGTGTTTGCCTATAATCCGGCGCAAAGTTAGATAAAAGGGCGCTATTTACCCCCCCCGAATAGTTAAAAATACTTAAAGAAAGTAAGGTGGCTTAAGATTTAACATTTCAAGGAGAGAGGATAAGTATAAGATATTAGTTATGAAGTATGAGGTAAGGATAGGTATGAGTTATGAGGTGAAATAGGGTGGGGGAAAATGAAAACCGCCGGCAGTCGTGGGAGACCGCCGGCGGTATAAGGAGTGGGGGAAATGCCGGGTTAATGAGCCGTATTCATGGCTCAGTTGGCGAGGTTTGAGAGGGAGAATGTGGCGTCGATATGGCGGGGTTCGATGCGGCCGTCGAGGAGTTTGAAGAAGAAGTCGCGGATATGGTCGCGGTCGAGGGGGGTCGGACGGCCGTCGGCGTTCGGACCGAGGTCGTATGTCTTGAGCATCTGCGGACCGAGTGAGGCGGCTGTCAGCAAGAAGTGATTCTGGAAACGGTCGGTGTCGATGAGATCGGCGGCGAGCACTTTGCCGATGACGGTGAATGCGCGCAGGGTACGCTGTTTCTCGTGATCGGTGAGGTTTGACTTGATTTCGTCTGTCTGGAGGTTCATGGCGATACGGCCTGATTGGGGATCTTCGGTCATGCCGCGGTAGAGTGCCCCGAGATCGGCCAGCGAGAGGTTAAAGAGGCGTGTGTCGGGATTGGTGCGCGGGGTGTCGATGGTGAATGCTGAGGGGAGAAGGAGCTGCACGGTGCCCTCAAGCTGTACGCCCGGGGTGTTGAATGTGCCGACGATCGAGTTGCTGATGCGGGCCTCGGTGGTGGCGAAGACTCCGCCGATGACAATGCAGTTCTCAATGTCGATCTCGTCGGCATATATGCTGCCGGCGACAAATGCGTTGCGCAACGATACCTGGCGGGCGTTGATGTCTGAGGCGAATGTCGGGCGGCATGATGCTCCGCGCGATACGACCGAGTTGGCAGACCCTACACTCTTTCTGAATGTCACGGGGGCGTTGACGTCACCCGAGATGTAGAGCTCGTTCTGGGCGAATACGGCGCCCTGTATCTCGACGTCACCGTTGCGTATCTCGATGCGGTGGCCATAGACGGCGCCCTCGATGGTGGTGTTCCCCTCGATGATGATGTTGCGGGGTAGTTCGGCTATCTTCTGAGGAAGTATCGCCCCGCGCACGAGGTTATCGCGCAGGCGTATCTCTGAGGTGTCAAAGCGTACTTCCTTTAATTCTCTTTTGTCACTCATATATTATAATGTATATGGTCGGTGGTTGGTAAATAGGTTGATCAGATGCCGGGTGAGGCTGTTGATGAGAGGTTAAAGAGGCGCGAAGTCATGGCGGCGACACGTCTCTGAGAGGGGGTTACGGCCTGACTGCTCATGCGGGCGACCTCGTCGTTGAAGTATCCGGCGATGGCCTGTGCATCAGAGGGGGACACGGTGCCTCCCCAGGGACAGTCATCCATACCATCGAGGAGGGCCTGACGTGAGACGTTGTCGAGCAGGGGTGAGGAGTCGAGGCGGCGCGAGAATTGGCCGGGGGCCTCAGTTGTCTCGGATAGGCAGACCGGGGTGTAGAGCATCGCGCCCTCTCCGCCGGGGCGGAGACAGTCGGCCAGCAGGCTGTCGACCGAATACTGGACGTTGAGAAACCGTTGTGCCTTTGACAGCGCCTCGGATGCGCGGCGTTTGGCCATGGCTGCAGAGATGCGGGCGTGCAGACGCGAACTCTCGGCAGCCCCCAAAGCTGTGGTGGCAACGAGACTCTCGGCGGTGGTGGCTGACGCGGTGGCATCGGCTGCGCGGGTGACGTCAAAGACGGGAGCGTCGACAGCATGTATGCGGTTCTCGAGTTCGCGGTCGAGTTCGCCGAATATCTTGAGGTAGCGTGACGAGATGCGGTTATAGTCGACGGTCATCTGATCACGTTTGCCGATACATCTGGCCGACAGTTCGTGCAGGTGGATGAGCAGGGCATCAATGCGGCTCTGCAAGGCAGCGATCTGCTGTGAGATATCAGAGCGGACGGTCTTGAAGAAACCGCGGATGATGGTGTCGCCGACCTTGCGCGAATTGGCGTGGATAGACTCGACCTGTGCTCCCTCGGTGGCCACTACCGACCCGGTGAGGAGGTTGACACGGTCATTACACTTGTCGATCTCGTGGTCAAAGAGGTCGGTATCGACATGTACGAAGACATCGACCGGCTCACTGACACTGCCGCTTACCTGCAATGTGCCACCGTGCTGTGAGGCGGGGTAGGAGACACTGCGGCTGTAGTGTACGGTGATATATTGGGTGGGAAGTCTGCGGGTGTAACTCATCGGGCGGTCATCTCTAAGGTTTGGAAGGGGTGTGACTCAAACATTGCCACCATCATACGCTGACGGCGCGGGTCGATACCCGAGGCGGCGACGAGGCTGCGGAACTCGCTGACGAGTTCGGCCGGTATGCCGGCTTGAGGATATACCCAGGGTAGCTGCTGAGAGCGGATGACCGAGTCGATGGCGCCCTCGATGCTGCGCGTGGCCTCGGCGGAGAGTTCCATGCGCGAGATATATGTCTGGGTCTGAGACATATCGGTGGGATCGTAGTTGGTCTCGGTGATGACCACCGGTATTGAGCGTGACACGCTTGTGGTCTCGGGATTCATGCGCCGGCGCAAGAGTATGCGGTCGGTTACCTCCTCAAGACGGTTGCTGCCGTCGATAAATCTCTCTATTGTCTCGATAGCCTTTAGTGCGGTGAATTTGAGACGCGATGAGCCGATCATCTGCGAGGTGCGTACACTCTCGATCTGGCCCAACGGGATATCGGCGGTCAAACGGGCGGCACGGTTGGTGACCTTACCGGCCTCAGTGCCGGCGAGATCCATCACGGGCCTGTCGAGCTCGGCAACGCGCTGCTCGAGATTCTTGTTTATGGTGGTGAAAGTCTTGAGATAGCGCGCCGAGATCATGTTATAGTCGCGCTGCATACGCTCGCGTATGGCGGTGAGCTGCTTACGCTGCTGGTTGAGGCGCATCAGGTGAGAGTCGACCTCACTTTTGAGCGAGGCAATCTTCTGAGAGATCTGAGAGCGGATAAGGGTATAGAAGCCCCGGTTGACCTTGTCGCACACATGGTTGGCGGCGTCACTCTCGGCCTTGACCACGGCGGCTTTCATGGCGACGACGGCGGCGGTGGTGCCGTTGACGTGATTTGATACCGAGCCTATCGACTCGGCCATCGGAGAGGTGTCTACATGACAGGTGATAGTCGATGACATGGCGGTCAGGATTCAGGGTTGATATTACCGTTATCGTTATCACCGGCGGGGGTGTCGGTGTCAGGTGTGGCATCAGCCGGGGCATCATCAACCGGGGTGCCGTTATCGGGGGTATCGCCATCATTATTTGGGGCTGGAGACTTGTCGAGGTTGTCGAGTGCCTCGCGGGCCATGGCGTTGAGGTTGAGCGAGAAGTGCTCGTAGGTAAGGTCTGAGACAGAGGGCTCGGGTGGAAGCTCTGAGTCTTTGGCGAGTTTGGGGTTGACCGAAGCGAGCGATTTGCGACGATCATCCATATCGCTGATCTCAGATGCGGCCACGGCCACCTCGTTAGAGTATCCGTCGCGGAGCTTGGCGTCATAATACTGCACATGGCCAAACTTCTCGGCCTTGAGGTCGATGTCATCCTTGAGGCGTTCCATATAATCCTCAAAGTCGGTCTGCACCTTCTGGAACTCCTGACTCTGCATCTCGAAGGCAGCGAGGCTCTCGGCGGCATTCTCGACGGCGTCGACGACGGTCGAGTCGAGGTTTTCGCCCGAGGTCTCCATCGCCTCCTCTGTCTTGCGCAGTGAGATGAGGGTGTTGTATGCAGCGACATATTCGCGCAGTGATTCCTGCATGAGGTTGATGATGTCGGCGCTCTCGCTGCGGTTGGCGCGATAAAATGCGTCGGTATCCTGATGCCACTTGTTGAGGTAGCTGAGTTTCTGGTCGCGGATGTGGTTGTAGATCTTGAGACGCTCGATGCGGTTCTCGGCCATGAGGTTCTGCACCATCGGGGCGATGATCTCTTCGTACATCTGATGTACGCCAAACGGCACGACGGTCTGCGAGCCGTCCTCGGCCACCCATGTCCCTGACAGGGGGTTAAACCTGACGCGCGATGACGGTCGGAGCTGGAAGGGTTCGTAACCCTGCACATCCTCTGAGTAGTCAAACTTCTCGTTGCGGATGCGCTCGATCTCCTCCATCTCAAGGGTGGGTGAGTAATGGTTATAGGGGGCTTTGAGTATCTGGTAGAGTATCTTGTTAGAGTCGACGACGACCTTGTCGACCGATGCGACCTTGAGGGCCGAGAGGGTCTGCACAGATTTGGCGATAGTCATCATCAGCTGTCTGAGCACATCCTCAAAGCGGCTGGTCTCGTCAGAGAGGGTGTTTTTGAGCTGATTGATTTCGCGGAATTTCTCGATGGCGGGCGAGTAGACCTGACTGTCGAATACCTCGATGACGGGTGCTTCGACCGGTGGATTGGATGTCGAGTATTCGTCGAGGCGGTCGAGATAGGGGTTGCCGTCGAGTATGACGGGGAGGGTGACCGAGGTGGTGTCAAGGTCATCCATACAGAAAGCGACGGTGCGCAGCGAGCGCTCAAGCGCGCCGAGATAGTCGTTCTCTTTGATCTCCTGTATAGAGAGTGAATAGTCATCGGTAGCCACGGTCTCGGCCTCGTCTGATGTCTCGACCACGGGGGCCTCTTTAGCGAGATGTTCGAGATTGTGGATGGTGTCGACGAGTAGTTCGTTCTGACGCGACACAGACATCGAGATCTCTTGCTCAGGTACGTCGCCGGTAAAGTCGACGATAAAGCTCTTGTCTTGATATTTCACCTGTTCGGCCACGGGGACATAGGCAACGCCGAGGCGTTTGACGCGGTAGTCGCGGAAGATACCATTCCATTGCTGCTGCAGGTTGGCGATCTGAGCATCAATCTGCATGATCTGTTTCTCGATGCCACTCTTTTTGATGAAATAGACAAAGAATAAGATAATGGTTAGAAACCATACCCATAGGCCGCCGATCTGTCGCTCGAGTTCGGCGCGTTGTTCCTGCAGGGATGCGACTTCCTGCTCAATACGTTCCTCCTCGGCGACAACGCGTTCGGCTGCCTGGCGGTAGTAATTAAACAGGATTTTCGCTTGGTCTTGCCAGATGTTGGCAGAATCCGGGAAAATTTTTCCTTGCATATTGAAAGATTTAAGGGATAAAGAATAGGTCAGAGGGGGGTTAGCCGAGGACGCGCTTGCGCTCGGTGAGCTCACTTGAGAGGGCGCTGACCAGTGACGCGATCATCTGACTGTTCATGTCGTATGCGCTCAGGACGGGGCGCAGACGCGATGCCAGGTCGAGGATGCGGTCATCGGCATATAAAGCCTCGGTTTTTTGAGAGGGGGTGATATACCGGGTCTCGTCAGAGAGGTGACGGATCTGCCCTGTGATCTCGGCGGGGATGCCGGGCGTTCCCTCGGCCACGCGGGCGAGGTCAGAGAGTGCCTGTCGGATGGTCATCTTGCCACGCATGGTCTGTTGCTCGGTGGCGTAGGCTTGGCCGGCTTTGTCTGTCGCCGACTGTGAGGCGATGAGCGAACCCACCATAACAAAGAGTAGAATCGCCTGCACCATCAGCTGCCATTTGAATGAGATTGTCTCGGTCTGATAGTTGAGGTAGCCGGCAACGGCCATGAATCCGATGGCGAGTATGGCATACCAGATGACGGCCCCCCAGCGGATGCCGAGTCCGGCGGCATGTTTGCCGGCGGGGTCATCGAGTCTGACGGGCTGTATAAATGTAAAGTTGGCGGCTATGAGCCAGAAGACTATCGAGGTGACAACAATGTTGAGCCACAGGATATTATCAGGGGTGTTGCCACGGAAGAGCATAAAGCCGGTGATGATGAGGGCCTGCCCTATGATGGCCAATATGAGTGATGTGATATTGGTTTTCATCAGGGGGTGTGTTTAATGCGTGAGGTATGTGTTGATTGTGGTGCGTAGTGAGACTTGACGGAGATCATGCGCCGCGTTTGTTGCCGCAGCGGGGGCAGAACTTGGCGCCGTCGGGGATGCGTGAGCCGCATCGGCTGCAGGTAGAGGTGTCGGCGATGACGGGTTGTCCGCAACCGGGGCAGAAGTTGCATCCCGGGGGTATCGGGGTCTGACAATGGGGACATTTAGGGGTGACGCCGGCCAGTGCAGTACCGCAGCTGACGCAACGGCGCGCGTCATCGGGGTTATCAGTGCCGCAATTGGGACAGGGATGGTATTTGTGTCCGCAGTTGGGACAGTACTCCATATTGTTGGGGAATCGTTTTGAGCAGTTAGAGCAGTAGACCATGCGAGGCTGACCGCCCGGTTGCGAGGGGTTGCCGCCGGGGACTCCGCCGTTAAAGTTGCCGCCCATGCCACCCTGGTTGAAGTTGCCTCCCTGGCCGCCGGGGCCGAATGTGGGCTGGTTGTATTGTGGAGCCATGGCTGCGCCACCCATCCCTGAGCCGCCCATGCCACCCATCATGTTGATGGCCATGAGTCCGCCTAACAGTGAGCCGTTGCTGTTGCCGCCAAATTGGCCGATGGCATTGTTGGCGGTGTCAAACATCTGGGCCTGCTGCCATGTGTGGCCGGTGATAGACATCGAGCTCTGCTCGGCAATCGCCTCCTTGACTTTCATGCCTTCGGGGGTCGAGGTGTCGATGTCGATGTTGCTGATGTAGAATCGGGTGAGCTCGATGCCGAGTTCGTTCCAAAACAGATTCATCTGCTGGCATACGATGTTCGACAGGTTGTCGAGATATGCTGAGATTTGCTTGAAACCCACACGGTTCTGAATCATGAACTGCACTAACGCCGATTTTACCTTGGTGGTAAATTCGCCGGTAAACTGGTCGGTCATATCGCGCTGTGTGTATTGATAGCGCGTGCCGACAACCTTGATAAGGAACTTCTCAGGATCGACAATCTTAAGCCCGTATTGCCCGGTTGCCTCGAGAGGCAGCTGGGTGTTATAGTCAGGGTCATGGATGCTTAGTTGGCCGATACGCCAGGGGATATTGAATGTCTCGACGAGGTTGACAAACCATACTTCGGCCGTAAAGGGGTTCTTGCCGCCGAAGGGGAATCCATAGAGGCGTCTGAGAATGGGGAGGTTCTCGGTGTCGAGGGTGACTTTACCGGGCCCGAATTTACCCATCAGCTGCCCTTTTGAGAAAAGAAGGGCCACCTGTGACTCCTGCACAATGAGCTGGGTATAGGTCGACAGGTTGTTTTCGGGATAATGATATGCGTATATGATCTCTGAGCCCTGGGGTTGCCAGATGAGACAGTCTATGATTGCCATATTAAAGGTTGATCAGGTTTAAGGATTAAGGGAATGGACGTTAGGATTTGCGAAGATAACACATAAATCCCTTAATTCAAAATAATTCCTCAAAAACCTTAAAAATAACTTCCGGTCTTTATAAATGGCAGTGGGCTTAGACGCGGTTGGGGAGGGATAGTATAAACCGTGCGCCGGCTCTATAGGCTGTGTCAAGGATAAGGTCGCCGCCAAGCAGGTGTGCGAGCAGGCGTGCGATAGTCAGTCCGAGGCCTGCGCCCGGGATATTGTTATCGAGTTTTGAGAATCGCTCAAAAATAGTCTCGGCGTAGGACGGATCAATGCCTATGCCGGTATCGGTGACGGTAAATATTACCTGGCTGTTGTCGGCTGTTGTCGACATGGACAGTGAGACAGTACCCTCATCGGTAAACTTGACTGCGTTTGAGAGCAGGTTGGTGAGTATCTGCTGCAGGCGGTAGCGGTCGGTGCGTATGATGATGTTGCCGGCAGGGGCGGTGACATCGAGTGTCACGCCGGGGTGGAGGCGTGGACGCAGGGCATCGGCAGCGGCCTCGCATATCGGCAGCAGGTCGTATGGCTGCTCAGAGATTTTGAGTGTCGAGTTGTGCAGCTCGGCGAGTTGTAGCACGTCGTTGACGATGGTGTTGACCAGTTCGCAATTGATTACGAGGCGGTCAGCGAATGTCGAGAGGAATTTCTTTCGGTCGTCATCGACATTCTCAAGTATCATCTGAGAGTATTGCAGCATTGCCTGCAGGGGTACTTTCACCTCATGGCTCATGTTGTTGATAAACTCGGTCTTGAGTTTGTCGGCCTTCTCGGCCATATCGCGGGCTGTCTTGAGCTGGTCGCGCGCCTCGCGTAACAACCGGCTCTCGTTCATGAGGTTGCGGTTGGTGATCTTGAGGCGGTTGGCTATGGCGGTCTTGCGACGGCTGAGTCTGAGCATGAAGAATGAGAATATCGCCAGGGCGACGAGCATGCAGACACAAACGATCGTGATGGCGCGCCACATCTGTTTGCGGGCGTTCTCCTCGCGTTCTTTGAGACGCAGGTTGTCGATCTTGATCTCGTTGACGTCATAGATGACCTGCAGTTCGCGGTAGCGTTCTTTCTCGCGAGTATTGAGTTCCTCCTCGAGCAGGCGTGCGTATTCTGGGTATGAGTTGAGCAGCGCCTGGTTCTCGCCGATGGCTGTGGCAGCGCCGATATACATCTTCATTATCTGCAGCCGCCGCTTGTTGAGATAGGGGTTATCCTTGCACCGGTCGATGAGCTCAAATGCTTTGCGATAATTTTTATGATACATCGCGTGGTAAATGTCGGGCAGAGGGGCTGATGCGTATGTCTTGGCCGCCCTCGATGATGTACCGGTCAGGCGTATGGCCTCATTATAATATTTCAGCTCGTCGGCAGGGTCGAGCCCCTCGGCGTTTTCGAGCAGACGGGTATAGACGATATAGCGGTGGGCGTCATAGTCGCGGTGTACGCGACCGAGTCGCTGGTTGCGCTGGTCGAGCAGGTCGATCTGGTCGAGCAGGTGATTGCAGGCCTGTATGGCCAGAGCGGTCTGTCCGGTCTTGGTGTATATTATCGATGCCCAGACATAATACATATTCTTTAGCGCATAGCTTGTCTCGGGCATCTTCTCGATGAGTTCGCCGAGTTTATGCAGATAGTCGACCAGCAGGTCGCCCTCGGTTATGTCTGAGAGGTAGATGCAGATCTCATGCAGCAGGACGATCTGGTCATTGAGTGTCTCGGGCGGGTTTGCATTGGCCTCGCGCATGAGTTTCTCGATGATGTCAACGCGCTCTTTGGCAGTGACAGCGCCTTGTGCCTTGCAGGCGTTACGTACCATTCTAAGGAATGTCTGTGAGTTGCTGCGATCCTCAGACTCGGGGAATGTGGCGGTCAGGTCGATCATGCGGTCAATGACCTCGATGTCGCGCATATTGCTGTTGGCGTTATTGCGTATGACGTCGAGGGCAATATCATAGCGGCCCGCGTGGCCGGCTGTCTCGATGAGCTTATAACTGTATGCGATACGGTCGGGCTCGGTCAGCAGATCATAGATGTTAAACATCGGCATGATCGAGTCGGCCGGTGTGTCAATCTGTGATAGGACGTTGTTGATACTGTCAAGCATATGCTGACGGTCAGTTGCGGCCTTTGCGGTTGACGGTGTGATAAGCACCGTCAGCAAAACCACAGCCGTAAGGCTGAAATAGCTGAGTATGTAGATAGCCCGGTTACGCATAAAACATAAAGTGTGTGGAGATTGCGCTGTTGACATGACAGCGTTGACAGTGATACCGCAAAGTTACAATTATTTATCGTATCTGCAAAGAAATGTTGACAGATTAGCTAAAAAATAATTACAAACGGGTTACGCGGCGTATCGTGCGCCATACTTCGCCGGCTATAAATACCAGCGAGGTTGATGCGATGATGATCACCCAGTCGATGAGGCTAAGTGGAGCGACGCTGAAAAATCCGTGTCCGAACTCGACAATCAGTATCTGCCCGAAGAAGATAACCGACACAATCAGCAGGAATTCGCCGCAATGGGCAAAATTAAATGATGTCTTGCCTGAGGCAAATGCACGGGCGTTAAAGAGATTCCAGAATTGCAGGAAGACAAAGAATGTGAAGAATATGGAGAGCTCGACGGTTGACAACCCTTTGTTCTCAGGGAGTAGCGGCAGGGTAAATATCTCAGTAAGCGATGTCAGCTGAGTGTGCTCAAAGTACCACAAGGTGGCCAGGAGGATGAAGAAGAAGAGCAAACCGACACCGAGTATCGACTGCCACATCACTTTGTTTATGATGAATGCCGTGCGTGAGCGCGGTTTCTCTTTCATGACCGAGTGGTCGGGAGGAAGAGAGGCCAGCGCCATGGCGGCGAAGGTGTCCATAATCAGGTTGACCCACAGCATCTGGGTGACGGTCAGCGGTGACTCTGTACCCATAAACGCCCCGGCGAGGACGATGAGGCAGGCGGCCACGTTGACCGTCATCTGGAACATCACGAAGCGGCGGATGTTGAGGTATAGCGATCGTCCCCACATGACGGCGCGGGCGATCGAGGTGAATGAGTTGTCGACGATGGTGATGTCTGATGCCTCTTTGGCCACCGAGGTGCCGTCACCCATCGACAGGCCTACATGGGCGCTCTTGAGGGCGGGGGCATCGTTTGTGCCGTCACCGGTGACGGCCACGACCTCATTGTTGGCCTGGAGGGCTTCGACAAGGCGTTTCTTGTCGAGCGGACGGGCGCGGGCTATGATCTTGAGGTCACCGACGCGCTCGCGCAATTCCTCTTCTGTGAGTTTCTCAAACTCAGGGCCTGTTATGATGTTGCGGTCGGTGTCCTCATCTGTCCACAGACCTATCTGTCGGCCGATCTCGCGGGCGGTGGCGGTGGTGTCGCCGGTGACGATCTTGATCTTGATGCCCGCATCGAGAGTCTCGCGGATGGCAGCGGGGACATCGGCGCGTACCGGATCTGAGATTGCTACGAATCCGAGAAACTCGAGGCCCTCGGCGATCACGCGGTTGTCTGCGATGGCAGGTTGGTCGTCGGTGAGCTCCATGTAGGCGAATCCGAGGGTACGCATCGCCTGTTCCTGATAAGAGAGGAGACGGGCGTCAACGGCCTCGCGGGTAGCGCCGTCGGGGAATTTGGTACAGAGTGAGTAGACGATTTCGGGTGCGCCTTTGACGTAGAGAATCCGGCGTCCCGACTTGTCGCGTATCACCGTGGCCATATATTTGCGCTGGGTGGTGAAGGGTAGTTCCTCGATGACTGTTACCTCATCTTTGAGTTTGCGCGCGTCTATTCCTGACTTGTTGAGCCAGAGCAGGAGTGCCCCCTCGGTGGGGTTGCCGAGGGCCTTGGGTTTGGCGGGGTCAGAGAGGTCGAGCATAGCCGTCGAGTTGACCGAGATCCCCTCCTCGATTATGTGACTGAGTGTGTCATCGGTGAGTTTCTGATCTTTAAGGCCATAGAAGTCTGTCTGATAGACCTGCATCTGGTTTTGGGTCAGCGTGCCGGTCTTGTCGGTGCAGATAACGGTGGTAGCGCCCATTGTCTCGCAGGCGTGCATCTTGCGCACGAGGTTGTTGGTGCGCAGCATTCGCCGCATCGAGTAGGCCAGCGAGAGGGTGACGGCCATGGGGAGACCCTCGGGAACGGCTACGACAACGAGGGTGACGGCGATCATAAGGGTCTGCAACAGGTAGGCTATGAAGTCGAGCCACTCAAAGGCGCCGTCAGTGTGGGTGAGATACATTATTATGCGTCCCACGATGATGAGACCGCCGATAACGTAGCTCGAGACAGATATCAGATGGCCCAGCCGCTCGAGCTGTTCGTTAAGAGGGGTCTTGACCGAGTTGTCAATCTGCGCGGCCTCAAAGACCTTACCGTTCTCGGTATGGTCTCCGACGGCAGTGACCTCCATAATACCGTGTCCCTCCATCACCTTTGTGCCGCGCATGGCCATATCGGTGGGGAAGGTTGCCTCAGCGTCAAATTCATCGGGGTTGACGCTCTTGTGACAGAGCGGTTCGCCCGTCAGGGTCGATTCGTCGATATTAAGTGAGACGGCATCGAGCAGCCGGCCGTCGGCGGGTACCTCGTTGCCGGTGTTGAGTATCACGATGTCACCCACCACGACATCCTTGCGGGGGATCTCGATTGTGTTTGACTCGCGGATGACCTGCACGGGCTCGTCATCGTTGACCTGGTTTAGGATGGCAAATTCTTTCTCGGCCTGATACTCAAAGAAGAATGAGAGGCCGGTAGCGAGGATGATGGCGATGAAAATACCTATCGGTTCAAAGAATACCTCAAACCCTTTGTCAAGTCCGTAATACTCATAAAACGAGATCAGTATCGACAGCGCGCCCGCTACAAGCAGGATGATGATGAGCGGGTCGCGGAACTTGGCGAGAAACAGATGCCATGCCGACTCTTTTTTGGCCGGGGTGAGGATATTAGAGCCATGTTCGCGGCGGCTCTGCTCGACCTGTGAGGCGGTCAGACCGGTGAGTTGTGTCTTGGTTGACATTGCAGGCTTATATATTGCAAGGTGGATTAATCGAGGAATTTTTCGATATGATATAGCGGGCGATCCTTGACCTCCTGATAGATTTTACCGACATAGAGGCCGACACCGCCGAGGGCGACGAGGATGAATCCGCCCACGAGCCAAACCGACAGCATAAGTGAGGCCCAACCGTGGACAGCCGTGTGGGCAAAGAGAGAGTAGATGACATACCCCCCGATGCCCAGGCTTATGAGTATGAAGATCACGCCGAGATAGAGGATGGCGTAGAGAGGTTTGACCGAGAATGATGTGATGCCGTCGAGGGCCAGCGAGAGCATCTTGGTGAGCGAATATTTTGACTCGCCGGCGGGTCGCGGCGCTATGACATCCTCAACGGTGGTCGATGGGAAACCGATCTGCGGGATTATGCCGCGCAGATAGAGGTTCTTCTCGCGGTAGCGGGCCAGTTCGTCGAGCACACGTCTCGACATCAGCCTGAAATCGGCGTGGTTGTATATAGCCTTTACGCCCATCCGCTCCTGCAGGCGATAGAAAGCCTGAGCTGAGAGGCGTTTGAGCACCGGGTCGGCTGTCCGTTCGACCTTGACGCCGTATACTACGTCATATCCCTCGTGAAATGCTTTGACCATGCGGGGAATGGCCTCGATGTCATCCTGCAGGTCGACATCGACGGTTACCACCGCATCAGATCTATCGCGGGCGGTCATCATCCCGGCCATTATGGCGTTTTGGTGACCTACGTTTTTGGCGAGGTTGAGCCCTTTGAAACGGTTGTCTGTCTGATGCAGGCGGGTGATAATCTGCCATGTGGCGTCACGGCTACCGTCATTGACAAACAGCACGAAACTGTCAGGCGAGATAAGGCCGTCGGCTATCATGCGGTCAAACAGAGATTGCAGCTTGCGGGCCGAAATCTCCATTACGGCTTCCTCATTGTAGCAGGGGCAGACTATTGCGAGCTTTGTCATAGGGTTCATATCAGATAAAGTGACAATCTGTTAACGCGCATGGTCGCCTGTAAGTTGTGCTATCTTGCGCCGGGCGAAATCGCCGTATGTGGTGAACTCCTCGCCACGGTCGAGAAACATTCTGATCAGTTGCTCGAGTCGCCGCTCCATCCCCATGCCGGCGTGGTTGCGGCTGATAAACTTCATCTTGAACTCGGGATGTTCACCCAACGGGTAAAACTCCCAAGGGTGCATATAGACCGACAGATAACCGTCATGGCTGACGGTCCGGCGGGCCATCCAACGGTAGAGCGCCGGGGGGAAGTTATGAACGGCGAGCCAGAACAGAGGAATGCGCAGCAGTGGTGTCACCGATGCCGGTATCTGCAACACGCCGTCTTGCATAAACGCCGTGCGCGGTTTGTCGAGATGATTATAATGGCCCGGGATAAAGCAGGGGTTGAGCGATGAGTTATAGAGATAGCCGGCGCTGCGGATATCCTCGTCAGAGACGGCAAACATGCGCGGCTGGCGGTAGCCCAACACGTTACAGCCCGTCAACTCCTCAAGTCGCTTCTTTGCCTCGAATACGTCAGAGGGTTTTGGCTGCCAGTGGTCGCAGCCGTGAGCGGCGATCTCATGGCCCGATGCCATGGTTCGTTGCATGATATCGGGGGCGTTCTCGGCAAAGTTTGTGGTGCAGAAAAACGTGGCCTTCACGCCGGTGCGGTCAAGGATGTCGAGAATCTTCGCGGTGCCGTACCGCGAGACCTCCACCCCCTCGGCGAGCGTGTAGTCGACCCCGCTCTCGCGAGGTACATCAAATTCTTCGGTGTCGAAACTCAGCAGTATCATTTGTGACGGCAAAGTTACATAATTTTGACGTAACGGCAGATTAAAAAGGCAGAAAATTCGTAACTTTGCATTTCCACGTTATATCGGTGATGTAGCCGGGTTAATAGTATAAAGGTAAATGAAAAGACTGACAGATAACCGAGGATTTTGGTTGCTCGTTATAATATGCTGCGTGACGCTGATACCTTTTTTGGGATTGGCCGATTTCCATACAAAGGGTGAGCCGCGCGAGGCCGTGGTGGCTTACTCGATGCTTGAGAGCGGAGACTGGATTTTGCCGCGTAACAATGGCGGGGAGATCCCTTATAAACCGCCATTCTTCCACTGGTCGGTGGCTGCATGTTCGGCCGTCACGGGCGGTGTGGTCGATGAGTTTACGTCGCGTCTGCCGTCGGCACTTGCCCTGATGGTGATGACTCTGGCGGGGTATCTGTTCTACACCCGCCGGAAGGGGATGCAGACGGGGCTGCTCACGGCCTTTGTGACCCTGACGGCCTTTGAGCTGCATCGCGCCGGGGCCAACTGCCGCGTGGATATGGTGTTGACAGCCCTGACGGTCTGTGCGCTCTATCTATTTTACCGATATTATGAACGCGGACTCAGAGGTGTGCCCTGGCTCGCTATTCTGCTGATGAGCTGTGCCACGCTCACCAAAGGACCGGTAGGGTCGCTGATACCGTGCCTGGCGTTCGGCGTGTTCCTGTTACTGCGCGGGGTTAATTTCTTCAAGGCCTTCGGGCTGCTGGCCGCATGGGGACTCGCCTCGTTTATCCTGCCGCTCTGCTGGTATTACGCCGCGTGGCTGCATGGCGGACAAGAGTTTCTTGACCTCGTCATGGAGGAGAACTTCGGGCGCATGACCAACACCATGAGCTATGACTCATGTGTCAATCCGTGGTATTACAACCTGATAACCCTCGTCGGGGGGTATGTGCCATGGATACTGCTGGTGATTCTGTCGCTGTTCAGCCTGCCGAAAATCCGCAAAGGTCTCAATAGGATGACAAACAAACCCGGCGGCGACCTGGCCCGCGCGTCGGTGCTGTCGCGATGCCTGACCAAGATGAGAGAGGCCGATGCCGTCGACATCTTCTCGGCCGTGTGTATCTTTGTCATATTCCTGTTCTACTGCTTCCCACAGAGCAAGCGCAGCGTCTACCTGATGCCGATATACCCCTTTATCGCCTACTTCCTGGCGCGGTATATGATATATCTGGTCAAAGTCAAATCTAAATCGATAAAGATATACGGCACGGTGCTGGCGGTGGTGTCACTGTTAGTGACAGCGACACTGGTGCTCATCAAAGCAGACGTGATACCGACCACAATCTTCCACGGCCGTCATGCGGCCCAGAATATCGCCATGATGGAGAGCATCGGTGCTGTCGCCGGCTGGTCATGGATACTTGTCGCCATCCCCGTCATACTCGCCTTGGCATGGCTGTGGTATCTCAACCGTCACCCGCAATATAACGTCAGCTACCTCTATGGACTGTGTGTCCTCACATTTGGCCTCTACCTCGCCCTTGACGGTGCATATCAGCCACAGGTGCTCAACGTCAAATCACAGCGCCCCGTGGCCGCAGAGATAGATGCCATCGCTCCACAGACATCAGGCACACTCTATGAATTTATCGAAGAGGGGGAAATGGCTGCCGGCGACCCCGTCCACTTCTTTGAACTCGACTTTTATCTCGGCGACCGCATCGAGAACTTCCGCAAATCAAACCCCGACAGCGGCTACCTGATAATCACCGACCTCGATGCAGAGAAATGGCTCCCCAAATTCGAGGCCGAAGGCTACCGTTTCACCCACCTCTACGACTCATCACGTCCCGTCTTGAAACGCACCGCCAGTCTCTACTCCTTCACCCGCCCCTGATCCCGGCCACCTGGCATAATCAAATTCAAAAGCTTGCATCTTTTCTATCAACTTTATTCCCAGTTGATTGAAAATCGTCTACAGGGCGTAGACGATTTTGGAAGGCAGAATCATCCACAAGGTGTGGACGATTTCAAAATGGCAAATCATCCGCAGGTTGCGGATGATTTACTGAAAGACATATGCTCTATCCCGTGGGATCATCAGCGCAGAATTATTGACAAGAGCAAAGGAGATGTAAAAAAGGCTATCTTCTTTGTCCGCAAGGTCATCGAAAATAGCTGGGGACGTGATATGCTGTTGAATTTTCTCAGTACAGACTTATATGAGCGGCAGGCGAAAGCCATTACCAATTTCAGTAAGACGCTACCCGCCTTACAAAGCGACCTTGCCCAGCAGACAACCAAAGACCCATACGTGTTCAATTTCCTGACCATGACGGAGG
>CAMWLR010000008.1 GCA_947175215.1 uncultured Porphyromonadaceae bacterium | reverse complement strand
CAAGGGAAATACTAAACTTGCGTAACCTTTCTAATCATTATTTTTAACCATACAAATTACCCCCCAATGAAAAAACATATTAAAGCCATTTCGATGACTGCTATCGCAGCTTTCATCTTTATCGCATGCATCTGTGTCAGCAGCTGCCAAGATTCGCCTTTACCCTCTCAAGAATATCAACAATCAGAATATTCCACACAACTTGATATTGAAGACATCCCTATTATTGCGGTCAGCTCTAGGACTGAATTAAAGGCCATAATTGACCAAATAACAGATCAGCATTCACGAGATGGAGCCAGTGATTATTTACGTCCTTCTAATTTTGAATCATTAATTGAAGCAAATATCAGGAAAATCAAAGAATCCCTAACCGAAGACCAACTCAGAGAAATTGAAGAGGAAGGATTAGAAATATGTCCCTCTGATTCCGTGATTGCTGATATCAAATTTGCTTCACTTTTGAATGCAAATAGAGAAATTCAGGTTGCCGATACCGTTTACAGATACTTTCAAAATGGAGTAGCGTATACGAAAGTTGAGACTGCTCGCCAACTCCGATTAATCGACGATATTGTAAACAATATAATCGTAGATGAGAAAACTGAAAATAAGGCTGTTCCTATCACTTCCAATATTGACTTTATACCAATATATAATTTGTATGCAGTACATGTTGACCAATTTGAAGACCCAAACGGCGGAGGATGTCCGGGGACAGTGCCACCTCCATTTTCACATTCGGGTTGGAACCTCAATTCAGGTACTTTTATTTATGATGAAGATACACGGTTAGTAGATTATAATAGTAGAGGAGACGGCAATACATTTCACTATGCTTTAGGAAGAATCTTTGGACGAGATATATCGGCCATCAAATATTTTAATGATGGCACAAAATTATTATTAAAAGTATACGACCAGAATTACATTATATACTCAAATATAGGCACTACTCTAAAACTACAAAAGGAGAAATTTGGATTTTGGTGTGATGCTAAAGCACAAGAAATGGAACATGGTTGGGATCCGGTGATCATTAAGTACACTTTACCAAATCCTATTCCTCCTGAAACTTTTATTCACCCCGATTTTTCTAATCCAACTATTTCTACAAATCTACCTTCACCTTTCACAATAAAAAATCGCATCATCTTGCGCATCCCTTGGATTAATTTCAATCTTAGCGAAAAAGACTTAAACAAGGCTTTTTCAACTGCCTGCACTGCAGCTTTTGACAAAGCTTCATCTTGGTTCAGACAACAGTGCGGCGATCCTGAAAACATGGATCTTATGTGCTTTGAAAATAAAGAGGTTTATTTTATACACGGGCCTTACTGGGCACATGAATACAATACTAAGGGGATGAAAACTCTATTTTATTCTAAATGGTTTCCCGGCTCATTTAGTATTACTTTCTCTTTGGGTAGTTCCTTTAGTGTTAAAGATATTCATTTGAGTACTAGTGACGGTGTTGAATTATATCGCTGTTGTATATATGGAGCCGTTAAGCATAATGGATTATGGAAAGCTGCAAAAATATATAAACACGACTAAATCAACCTGAATTGAGCTATTGTCAGGGCCGTTGAATATTATAGGGAGGTCGAGTATTTCTCTGAAAAATATATCAATATCATAGCGAAAAAACTCTATCTCAGATCACAGAATAGACTCATTTTTTTACAATAAAAGTTGAGCTATTCAGACAAATCACTAATTTTGCACTTGCAGTTATATCTGCGCACCCAATGTCAACGATAATTATTTACCTAAATCACCTTAATTATGAAACTGTATCTTAAATTATTGTATGCAGTGCTGTTGTCAGCACTCTCTTTCACTCTGGTATCTTGTGGCGACGATGACGAAGACAATGCTTCCTTGATAGGGGAATGGGTGACCGCATGGAGCGAGGATGGCGAGAGTTTTCAATTTATCTGGACGTTTAAGAGAGATAATAAGTTTACATTTGATTACAGCCAGTCAGACGGTTTTGCCACTGTCACGGCTCAGATTAACGGAGTGTATACCCTCTCGGGAGATCTCTCTCAGGGAGCGACTCTCGTTATGACAGGCTCGTATCCCTTAGGTTCAGCCGGGAGCGAGAGTGGCATGTATAACGAGACCTTTATTTGTGTCATAAAGAATAAAGCCCTATATGTGACTGATGACACCGGCCTTACGCTGGTCTTTACCCGTAAGTAACCGGAAAACCAACATAATTATGAAAAAAATCACATTATTTATCACAGCCTTAGTGCTCAGCGCCATCAGTATAAATGTCAAGGCTCAGGAGGTGCAAAGTGTCGAGGGTGGTGTATATATCGGCCCCACGATACCATTGGGAGGGTATCACAATCTCTCTAACCGGGTGTTTGTCGGCTTCGGTGGGTCGGTCAGCTATAATCTTAAGACCTTGCCGGTCGACTGCGGCCTGTTTATGCAGCTCGATTGCGCCGACCACGGGCTCGATCGTGCAGATATGACCACCCTCACTCAAAACAACCGCACACTCACACTCGGCCTGGTCGGCAACTATAATTTCAACAGATGCAGCAAGGTCAACCCATTTGCCGGTCTCGGACTCGGTGTAGGATTTAACGACGTAGTAGGCACCGTGATTTATCGCTCTAAGTCGACATCGTTAGTGGTCATGCCGCGTGTGGGTGTAGAGTTGTGGCATCATCTGCGCCTCACGGCATACGCCACCATCTGCCGCGCGGGATATAACTGCGCAGGGCTTACCGTGGGCGTCTCATTCGGCGGCCGCCCAAAAAAGTAAACTGACAGATATTCCCGCCGCAGATAAACTTTTACCCACACCCGATTGTTAACAAAAAAAGACCGCAGGATTGTGGTCAGACATTTCTAAAATATTCATCAATATGAATCTCAAAAATCTTCTCACCGCGGCTGCCGCCCTCTTACTTATGGCAAGCTGCTCAAGCAAATCATGTGACAAATCCTGCGACAAGGATAAAGAATGTAGCGAAACCCAGTGCGACAAGGCTGCCAAGCAAGACCTTGTGACATATACCGGTGTCCTCCCCGCAGCTGACGCCGAGGGCTTTGACTATACCCTCGTACTCGACTATGACTCTGACGATTGCAACGAAGGCGACTACACCCTGACCGTGCGCACCGTCGGCACTGACGCTGTCGAGACCCACAAGGGTGACTTCACCGTACACACCGGCACCCCCTCTGGCTCAGACGTGAAATATCTCAAGCTCGTGCCCGACCACGCCGACCGTGCCGCCGATATGGCCACCTCATCAGACGACACAATGTACTTCCTGGTCGACAGCGACTCTACGCTGACCATGACCAACGCTACCCTCGCAGCACCCGAGTCAGGCCTTAACTACACCCTGACCCGCAAGTAACATACCAAGACGGCGCGACGGAGCCCGATTAAAGAAATTTTTCTTGATTGAGGCGAAAAAAGAATCCCGATTTGTGACCGTTTCTAAAAAAATTATTAACTTTGCACAGCCCTTGTAGCAGCTCACCCCTCAGGGTGGCTCACGGAGGGCTGTGATTTATTTTGCAGACAGTTACACAACGTTATAAATAGTTTTTTAACAACCAATTCACTATGACTAAAATAGGTATTAACGGCTTCGGCCGTATCGGCCGTTTTGTCTTCCGCGCTTCAACCAAGCGTGACGACATCGAAGTGGTAGCCATCAACGACCTTCTCCCCGTTGACTACATGGCATACATGCTCAAATATGACACCATGCACGGTAAGTTTGACGGCACCGTTGACTATGATCTCGACAAGAGCCTCCTGATCGTTAACGGCAAGCCCATCCGCGTTACCGCATGCCGCGACCCCAAAGAAATCGGTTGGGGCGAAGCAGGTGCCGAGTATGTTGTTGAGTCAACCGGTCTCTTCCTGACCAAGGAGAAAGCCCAGGCCCACATCGAAGCCGGTGCCAAATACGTCGTTATGTCGGCTCCCTCAAAAGATGACACCCCCATGTTTGTATGCGGTGTCAACGAGAACACCTACGCCGGCCAGCAGTTCGTATCTAACGCATCTTGCACCACCAACTGTCTCGCTCCCATCGCCAAGGTCCTCAACGACAAATTTGGCATCGAGACCGGTCTTATGACCACCGTACACTCAACCACCGCTACACAGAAGACTGTTGACGGTCCCTCAATGAAGGACTGGCGTGGTGGCCGTGCTGCCTCAGGCAACATCATCCCCTCATCAACCGGCGCTGCCAAGGCCGTAGGTAAAGTTATCCCCGAGCTCAACGGCAAACTCACCGGTATCTCAATGCGTGTCCCCACCCTCGACGTATCTGTTGTTGACCTCACCGTCAACCTCAAGAAAGGTGCCACCAAAGAGGAGATCTGCGCTGCCATGAAGGAAGCCGCTGAGGGCGAACTCAAGGGCGTACTGGGTTACACCGAAGACGCAGTCGTATCAAGCGACTTCCTCGGCGATCCCCGCACCTCTATCTTCGACGCCAACGCCGGTGTATACCTGACCCCCAACTTCGTTAAGGTTGTATCATGGTATGACAACGAGATCGGCTACTCTAACAAGGTGCTCGACCTCATCGCTCACATGAAGAAAGTAAACGGCTAATCGACCCGATAGCAACCTAAACGACCGCTCAGGCCACTCGGCCGGGGCGGTCATTTTTTTTAGCTTTTTATAGCAACCACCGAGACCCGATAATTCGAGTATTTTTCAGGAATCTTTGTGAGTATTCGGGATTTTTTGCTAAATTTGCAATCGCATATCGCCTGCAGAGACCCGATATGGGGACAGCGGGTGGGTGCGACAAAAATATGGAAGCGTTTACTTAACGCTCTTTCTTGGCTTATCGAAATCTGACAGTTTCAAAAATTGGAGTCAAGAATGAAGCAGCAAGTAGATGGCTTATGGATATGTAATTTACAGCCGCGATTCACACCTCACCAAAGGTGTGGCCTCATGGCGACTTTACATATTTGCGTGAGGCCTCTGCATGTTGCTCGTTCTACTCCAAGGGCAATGTCAGAGCCTCGATAAGCGGGACGAGCTGCACGGTACAGACTCTCACGCTTCTTTTTTTATATCGGTTTACCATTAGGAGAGCAATGGAGAATATCCGGTGATGAAACGGAGCGACATCACGCTGATATTGTCAAACATCCTGCTCCACCCTAAACAAACAATGGTAAAAAAAGCCACCTATCTCTCACTCAGTATGCTGATGTGCATACTGCTCTCTGTCCTGTTCTCTGCTTGCGGCGATGATGATGATGACGAGCCCTCAGCATCAAGCCCCATCGTTGGCACATGGGTCTGTGATTACTCAGACGCTACCGAGTATGACATTTATACCCTTGTCTTCCTCGACAACAACACCGGTTGCATCCGCAACGAATATGGCACACGCACCGCAATTGCCCAGCAGATGAACTTTGACTGGTCGCTGACCCCCACCAGCGACGGCTATTATCTCCTCTCGGTTATTTACAAGTCAGGCGACCGTTACATGGACGGTCCGTTTGAGGGTGGCTATGCACAATATAACCGCCGAGTGACCATAGCAGGCAACACTCTCTCGATCCACCTCGACGGCAACTATGTGATGCTCTTTAACCGCCAGTAACATCACTCGTTTGATATAAAATATTCTCCCCCCCTTAATCATCTGAACACACACAAGAAGACCGCGTCTGATTGATGAAATCAGGGCGCGGTCTGATTTTTATACTCTCGCGACCGACTTATAACGAGATTTATTGCTATCTTTGTCATCGCCATACTCAACGAGACCTGATTATGAAACCATGCGCCGATAAAACCGCCGTTATCGCCGGGGCAGGCCCGGCCGGACTGACTGCCGCCTTGCAGCTGCTCAGACAGTCTGACATACACCCTGTCATCGCCGAGGCTTCGGCCGAGATCGGGGGGATCTCGCGCACGGTCAAGCACAACGGCAACCGCATCGACATAGGCGGTCACCGCTTCTTCTCAAAAAGCAAGCGCGTGACCGACTGGTGGGCCGCGCTGATGCCGATGCAGACGGCCCCGGCTCTCGATGAGATACTGATCGGCTCGCCGATGACATCGCGCATGACCGATAACAGAGACAAAGAGACCGGCGGCCTATCGGACGATGGCGCCGCTACAGACCCCGGACGGAGTGACCGCGTGATGCTCAGCCGCCGCCGTGTGAGCCGCATCTATTATCTGCGCCGGTTCTTTGATTACCCGATATCTCTGAGTATCGACACACTGCGTAACATGGGGCTGTGGCGCACGCTGGCCGCCGGCAGCAGCTATCTCAAATCGGCGGTGCATAAGCGCCCTGAGAAGTCGCTCGAAGATTTCTATATCAACCGGTTTGGTCGCCGCCTTTACAGTATGTTCTTTGAGGATTACACCGAGAAAGTGTGGGGTCTCCACCCCTCTCAGTTAGGGGCAGACTGGGGGTCGCAGCGCGTCAAGGGGTTATCAATAACGGCCATCCTGCGAGATATGCTCGCCAAAAAGCTGGGGAGCAAAGACGCCTCGACCACCGAGACATCGCTTATCGAGGAGTTTATCTACCCCAAATACGGACCGGGGCAATTGTGGGAGACCGCGGCCTCTGAGATCACTGCCGCCGGCGGCGAGATCTTGATGCAGTCACCCGTCAAAGAGATAAATGTCAAGGGCGGCAAAGTGGTGTCTGTTGTTATCGGCGATGAGCAGACAGGCACAGAGAAAACCGTGGCATGTGACTACTTCTTATCCTCTATGCCGATAAAAGAGCTGATAGCATCGCTGCGCGGCATAGAGATCCCCGCCGAAGTGGCCGAGGCGGCCGCGACTCTCCCCTATCGCGACTTCATAACCGCCGGCATATTGGTCGACCGCCTCAAAATCAAGAACGAGACACGCCTGAAAACATACCTCGACCGCGTGCCCGATACATGGATATACATCCAGGAACGCGATGTAAAACTTGGTCGCATACAGATCTTCAACAACTGGTCGCCATATATGGTCAAGGACTTCAAGGATAAGATCTGGCTCGGTCTCGAATACTTCTGCTTTGAGAACGACGCGCTGTGGTCAATGACCGATACCGCCTTTATCAACATGGCCGTCAACGAACTGGTCAAGATCGGCATTATCGACAGCACCACCGATGTCGAGGACTCAGTCTGCATCCGCGTCAAGAAAGCCTATCCCGCCTATCACGGCTCTTATTACAGCCTCGACAAAATCAAAGCCTTTCTCGACGGCATCTCTAACCTTTACTGCATAGGCCGCAACGGGCAGCACCGCTACAACAACATGGATCACTCGATGCTCACGGCCATGGCCGCCGTCGATGACATCGTCACCCCCGACCCCGTCGGCCGCGCCGCCGTCTGGGAGGTCAACACCGAGACCGACTATCACGAGGGTAAATAACCCCCTGTCGGGTTAACCGGCCTCCTCGTTTTCTCCACGCCGGTCTCAGTAATCACCTCTGCTGAGGTGATTACCGTTATTCCACAAAAAAGTCGTGGATGTTGAATATCCCCTGCTGAGACACTATCTCATCCTCCTGCCATGTGCGCACCAATATCTTGGGCTCGTCGGGGTCTGACAGATCCCAGTAAAGAAACAGCCATCCGTCATCACTATAAGACGATGACACCCACTTCTGTCGCAGCGTGACGCCATACAGATGAGCCTTCGAGCCGTTGCGGGTAACCATGATGTCATCAAACGACACCTCGAGACGCTGGTTATTTTTGAACACTTTGGCCAGATTGGCGATATATTCCTTTTTAGACTGCACCTTATATTTGACACGGGCATTCTCAAGAATGGTGGCCTCAGTGCCCTTACGCCCCTGACGTATCACCGAACCGGTGATGATCAACGCATTATCACTGAAAATCTTCTCAAGCGCGTCGAGGTTGCGCTCATTGTAATAGCAACGGAAATCCTCGACAAACTTAAGCAACTCGCGGCGCTGACGCAGGTCGGTGACAGCCTCTCCCTCACCCATTATCTTGTCGACATCTTCCTGAGACTCCATCGACAGGCGCACGCCGGTGATCATCCCCTTGTTGCTGAGGCTGACAGTCAGCTCGCGGCTCAGCGACTGGTTATAAGTATCGTCAACAGGCTCGACACTCACCAGGATACCTCTGACCTGCACACCCTGCATATCATAAAGACACTTGCGCTGATAGAGATTCTTGTCACAGGTGAGGTGTATCGAGCTCCACAGGGCGTTGAGACGCTCTTTAGCCCCCTCCTCGATTGGCACTCCCGAGAGATCGAGGTCTCGATCCTCAAGCCCCGCACGGTTGATCTCGGTGAGCAAAGCCGAGACGTTGCGCTCCATAGCGGCCTTGTCACTGGCGGCATCGACACTGTTGGCCGAGAACCTGAATGTAACGTCTGCCATGAGCGGCATTATCGTCAGCAGCATGGCAGCCGCCATTAGTAAATATCTTTTCATCTCTGTATTATCAGTATAAATTGATCTGCAATCACTTAAACCAAACGATTCCTTTATTGCGGTAATTGTCGGGCGATGACACCTCATCGGTGAGAATATCACGCAGCGTACCGTCATCAGCCGGATAAAGCACAGCCATCACCTTGAGCGAACGGTTGACGATGGCGAGACAGGTGCCACCCGGGATCTCCATACCCGGATTAACCTGACCGAAATCCTCGACACGACCCTCATTGGCGTATGCCGACAGCAATTTACCCAACTCGCCGAGCATCAGACCAGGACGCGCGGCGATCTCCTGCGCCACGGGATAGGCTGCCGCACCCGAGCCGACAGAGTCGACAGTCGCGGTGACGACGATCTCTTCGCCGGCAGCTTCGGCTGGAAAATCTCCCCCCGGGACAGATGGCTGATACGCCCCGGCGGCAACGCCTGATGATGAGCCGGCGGCAACGCCCGGCACATCCCCGAGATTCTCGACTGCCGAGGGTCGGAATGAGGAGGCCTTGTCAACCGATATGATCAGGAAGGCGTAACGATACTTGCCGCTGTCATAGACGAGTTTGGTCACAAGCGGATAGAGCTGCTCTTTGTTGACCGGCTTGATGCCGGCCTTGACCCTGAGTTCGTTCACCGAGGTTGCAAGGTCAGAGAGAGCCTTCTCGACCAACATCGACGGGTCGGGATCGGCGCTGATCTTGGCATAATACTCGCCGTAGAGATAATTGTCATCCATGCGGATATTGTCAGCGCGTGCTTCAATATCAGCGTCATCCCCGCTCTGCGCGCGCATACCGCAGCATGCGGCGGCCACACATACGAGCAATGTTATCAATAGTCTTGGTTTCATTCGGTCTGTGGGTTAATCTGTCTGTCAAGTTCCTCGCGTGCCTTTGATCTCTCGACGGGCACGGGCTGGAATATATTTCTGACGTTATCGGTGGGGACAAAGAGGCTGACACGCCCTTTGATATGACCGGCGCCGTCAATCACCTCGACGGGATCACACTCGAGCCTCACCACATGATCATAGCCGTCGGCGCGGTTATACATAAACAATGACCCTTTGAAGGTATTGTCGTGGCAACTCTCCACCCCGAAGTACACTTCACACCCATCAGCCTGGCAGAGGCTGACAAACTTGTCGACCGTTGTAGACAGTTTGACCGACGAGCCATAGTCATGCGTGGCGAAAGTAAGGTCGAGAATCACATCACGGCCCTCATCGAGAGGGAGGAGAAAGAGGTTGGCGATACTCTCGGCCGGGTAATAGCTGTCGAGCAGTACGCCGGGATCAGCATCTGCCGGCCATATATAATAGGTATTGTTATTTACCTGCGGCACATGATAAAATGACCCGCGGAGCACCACGAGCGAGTCGCGGTAATCGACCGCGTTCTCGATGTCGATGCTCCAGTCATCCTCGGCGGTTGCGGGCCATGACCTCAGCCGGCTGATAAAGCGGTCTTCGGTCATCGAGCGCTGCGAGACAGCCTCCTGGGCACCGGACGTCAGTGCCATGACAGCCATCCCGGTCAGCAGATAGGGTCTTAATCTCATCATGGTATAATGGTGCTGATCTTGTTGCCCGATTCGTCATAGAGATAACCGGTCTCGAGCTGACCGTCATTCCAGTATCCGGTCATATAATAACCGGGATATGCCATGACACTCACCGACGGATCGGCCGGACCCTCTGATCTGAACGTTATCTTACCCTTGCCATGCGGTTTGCCGTTACGCATCTGGCCCGAATAGACGCCGTTGCGCACCGACACCGTGCCGTTTGTCACCTGCGGTTTGGCCGGGGTCGGGTTGTCGACCTTAGGGTGATCGGCCGGGGTCTTGCCGGGGTAAGCTGACTGAGAGGCAGACGGAGCGGTGGATTGAGATGAGGAGGGAGACGCAGACACGGCATCGGGGGTATCGGTGGCTGCGGCATCAGCAGCATCGGTGGTGGCTTGATCGGTTGTCGGAGTCTCTGTTGTCGGAGTCTCATCGGTTGTTGACGTGCTAACCGACTCCTCAACCGCCTCGATCTGCCCGGCCGTCTCCTCATCACTTGTGTCAAGAATAAAGAGCGGTATGCATACGGCGGCAGCCACAACCACCACGCCTATAATCACCCATAGTATCCAATTGCTCGACTTTCGGGATGTGACCGAGGATCGGGACGGGACGTTGTTAAAGTTACCGGGCGCGCCGGCAGCTCCGGGAAATACCGGGTTATATCCCTCAGGTCCGTTAAAGGGGGTTGTCCCGACCAAATTGGGATTAGAGCGACCGTTTAACGGAGGTTTGGTATTACCCCAGACCGGCGGATCAGGAGTATTTAAGGATGGCTGGTCAGGCCTGCCTGCGGATGCCTGAGGATTGGGATTGACAGCCGGTGGAGCTGACGCAGGGACGGTCGCCATAGCCGGTGCAAAGGGATGAGCCGTAATCCGGGCAGGGTCAGTAGCATCGCCTGTGGCATGATTACCATCAGGGGCGGAGTCGACAGACACCTCACCCGTGAGCTCAGCGCGGAACTTCTCAACCGATTGTGTGCGACAGTTGTCAAGTTTCCCCATAGCGCGGCATATAGCTTTGACGACATGGGCCGGCGCGCGGTCGGCCAATTTGGCGGCGTGGTCGGCAATGTCGATATTAGGAGCGGCGGCCGGCGGATTACCCGTGAGCATGAAGCTCAGTGTGGCCGCCAGTGAATAGACATCGCTCTGAGGCGAGAACTTATCGATTATGCCATACTGCTCGATGGGGGCGTAACCCGATGAGACACCCAACATACCGCGCGGTGTAGTGCGCCTCCCCTCGTCGTTGAAGTGGAGACTGAGGCCGAAGTCGATCAGCACCGGCATGATCCCATCATCGACAGCCTCGAGCATGATATTGTCGGGCTTTATGTCAAAGTGGTTGATGCGGTTGTGATGCAGAAACTCTACCGCGCTCAGCACCGGCATCATCAGATTTACGGCAAACCCGGGGTCGAGGGGACCGTATTTGGTTACGTAGTCATATAGCGACTCACCTTTGATATGCTGCATGACGTAATAAGCCGTGCCGTTAGTCTCAAAGATCTCGTTGACCTTGACGATATTGTCATGACGCGACCCTAAGCGCTGCAATTGGGTTACCTCAAGGATAAAATCGTTTTTGAATTTGGCAAACTCGGCGGCGTGCTCGGGATCAGGGACAACGGCATTGGCGACGCGTCTGACATAATTGCGAGGATACAGCTCCTTGATGGCGAAAAGGGCCTCGACGGTGACATTATCGACCTTTACCTGACCTTTGGCCAGGTATGTGATGCCAAAGCCTCCGGCGCCAAGTTCGCTGACCACCTTATAATTGCGCTTTGAGCTGACAAGCAGCGCGCCGGGCTGTAATGAATGTTGGTCTGATGACATAGTTTCAGAATGATGAAGGTGTATGGCGGTGAGGATATGCGGGGTCAAATATCGAGTTGAGCAGGTGAGCCAGACGCACGCCGCCGGTGAGCAAAGAGTCCTCGATCAGCGGAGTCCATCGGGCGACATCGTTATAGCTCAGGTTACTACCCTCAGGGATGGCCTCATAGACTATCCGGGCATTCTCGACGCTACCCTTTGCCCAGTCATCGACATTGCCTGACATGAGCAACACCTCTTGAGATGGGGAGAGGCGGTCTATCTGGTCGGCCCACTCGGTGCAGCTCCACTTATGTGCGGTCTCGACAAGGTTTGTGTCCCAGACCCCGTGGAGATTGGCGTCACGTCCGAAATATTTGATCTTTACACGGTTGCCGCCCAGGTCGGTGGCGTGACCCAGGTGCATGGGCTGATGCAGGTCGCCGAGAAAATGGGTCAGCATCTTGAGGGCAAGCGCGCGATTGTCGTGAGTCTGGGCGGTGTCGGCCAGCACTCTTATCGAGTAGCGTATCCCCTCGATAATGTCGCCGTCGGGATGTTTGGGCTGTGTGGCATAGCTCTTGTCGGCATCCACGTTGCGGTAATGCCAGGTTTTTGTGTAGGCATAGTCAGCGGTATGGCTGGCGTTGTCGAGCCAGTTGGCCCAGTATACCAGGCTACGGCCGTCGAGGATAGAGTCAACTGCGGCCCGGGTCGCCGGCGTAAGATGACGCTCGGCGATATAAGCGGTGACATCGTGCCCTTTCTGCCCCCACGCAAAAGCATTGACAAACATCGGCAACATAGCCATCACCATAACGATACGACAAAGACGATTATTCACGGTTAAAGGAATTAGAGGTTTAAGATACCGGCCCTGACGGCCAAAAAATCATAACGCAAAGTTAATGATTTAGGCAACATTAACAAACTCCCCGCCATATTTTTTGCATCTAAAATCTCAGTTTTTAGATACTCCCCCCCGATATAACCGTCGGGATAACCGACCTCACTGTCGCCGTATGTCGGGCAGCTTGTCGACCGTATTAACGCATTGCAAAAAAGACTGACCGGTAGTGTTTTATACAAGATTAACAGGCGCAGTAGGGATTTTTCGCGGAAATTGAGTAACTTTGTAGTCGCATACACATATCTAAGATCAATAAACATGTCACTCGACAATATCATAGCGCAGGGTGTATCCCGCGCAGTCAAGGAGCTTTACGGAGTCGACACTCCCGCCTCTCAGATCATCCCTCAGGCAACCCGCAAGGAGTTTGAGGGGAATCTCACCGTGGTGGTTTTCCCCTGGGTCAAGGCAGCCCGCAAGTCGCCCGACGCGGTGGCTGCCGAGATTGGCAACTGGCTGGTCGACAACGAACCGGCCGTTGATCGCTTCAATGCCGTAAAGGGGTTTCTCAACATCGTCATCGAGCCTACTTACTGGAACTCGGTGCTTGAGCATATCGCCGCTGACGAGAACTTCGGGCTCACCGAAGCCACCGCTGACAGCCCGCTGGTGATGGTCGAATACTCATCGCCCAACACCAACAAACCCCTGCACCTGGGACACGTGCGCAACAACCTGCTGGGTTACTCGCTCTCGCAGATTCTCAAGGCCTGTGGCAACAAGGTGGTCAAGACAAATATCGTCAATGACCGCGGTATACATATCTGCAAGTCGATGCTCGCCTGGCAGAAATGGGGCGACGGCGCTACCCCTGAGTCGACCGGCAAAAAGGGTGATCACCTGATCGGTGATTTCTATGTGCTGTTTGACAAACATTACCGCAGCGAGCTCAAGGAGCTGATGGATAAGGGAATGACCGAGGATGAGGCCAAGGCCGCATCACCCCTGATGGCCCAGGCCCGCGAGATGCTGCGCAAATGGGAGCAGAAAGACCCCGAGGTGCGCGCCCTCTGGGAAATGATGAACAAGTGGGTCTATGACGGCTTTGACATCACCTATAAACGCATGGGAGTCGACTTCGACAAGATCTACTATGAGTCGGAAACTTACCTTGAGGGTAAGGAGAAGGTGCTCGAGGGACTTGAGAAAGGTATCATGTATCGCAAAGAGGACGGCTCGGTTTGGGCCGACCTGACAGATGCAGGCCTCGACAACAAGCTGTTGCTGCGCTCAGACGGCACATCTGTATACATGACCCAGGATATAGGCACGGCAAAGCTCCGTTTCCGCGACTACCCCATCGACAAGATGATTTATGTTGTGGGCAATGAGCAGAACTATCACTTCCAGGTGCTGTCGCTGCTGCTCGACCGTCTCGGATTCAAATGGGGTAAAGACCTGGTGCACTTCTCATACGGCATGGTCGAGCTTCCCCAGGGTAAGATGAAGAGCCGCGAGGGTACGGTGGTCGATGCCGATGACCTGATGGAGGAGATGGTCGCTAACGCCCGCGAGGTATCGACTCAGCTGGGCAAGACCGACGGCCTCACCCCCGCCGAGATCGACGAAATATCGGAGACGGTGGGTCTGGGTGCGCTCAAATACTTCCTGCTCAAGGTCGACCCGCGTAAAAACATGATGTTCAACCCGGCTGAGTCGATTGACTTCAACGGCAACACCGGGCCGTTTATACAATACACCTATGCGCGCATCCGGTCGGTGCTCCGCAAGGCTGACGAACTCGGATATAAGATCGGCAACTACGCCGCGGTGATACCCAACGAAAAGGAGATCGCCCTGATACAGACCCTCTCTGATTTCCCCGCCACAGTTCAGGAGGCCGGGCGCAGCTACTCACCGGCCCTGATCGCCAATTATGTGTATGAGCTGGTCAAACAGTACAACCAGTTCTATCACGATTACTCTATTCTCAAAGAGGAAGATGAGGCCGTGCGCTCGCTCCGCCTGGCTCTGTGCAAGACCGTCGCCCGCACCATCCGTCAGGGTATGAGCCTGTTGGGGATATCGGTGCCCGAGCGGATGTAACACCCGTGACGCATCCCCCGTTTGGTCTACATAATATTAATAAAACTCTCTAAAACATAAGGCAATGAATTACTACAACAACTCAAATTCAGCCCAAGGATACTGGCAGAACGGGCAGCAGCCTCAGTCGCTTGATGCCAAGGTTTCGGCCGTAATGAAACAGGTATACGTCAAAATGTTCCTGGCCCTGATGGTCTCGGCCGCCGCGGCCCTTGGGGTATACTTTGTCGCTCCGTCGCTCAGTGTAGCGATGGCCACCAACACCTGGATCTACTGGGGATTGGCCATCGTCGAGATCGGTCTGGTGATCTGGATTTCTGCCCGACTGGGCAAGATGAGTCCGGGTATGTCGACAGCCCTGTTCTTCCTGTTCGCACTGGTCAACGGCCTGACATTGTCGATAATCTTCCTGGCATTCTCGTTCGCATCCATATTCAAGACATTCCTCATTACCGCCGGCGTCTTCGGCGCAATGAGTATCTATGGGTATTTCACCGACCGTGACCTCACCAAGATCGGTTCATTCCTCTATATGGCCCTCTTTGGTCTTATCATCTGCTGCTTGGTCAATATCTTCTGGGCCAACAGCACGTTTGAGTGGATTATCTCTGGTCTGGGCGTGCTGATCTTTATCGGTCTGACCGCCTGGGATACCCAGAAAATCAAGCAGATGGCCGCGATGAACATGGGATTGGCCAACGGCTCGCTGGCCACCTGGGGCGCCCTGTCGCTCTATCTCGACTTCATCAACCTGTTTATCTACCTGCTGCGTTTCTTCGGCAACTCACGCGACTGATAACACATAACACCAATAATAAAGGCGGTGTCAGAATACTCTATTTTGACACCGCCTGACCGTAAGAAATAACAAAGGTGTCCACGCCTCCCACCCCCGCAATCAAGGTAAAGCAACCCGCCCCATTCCATCATGTCTCCCATGACAACAACATGATGGTGGTGAGGTATTACCTCAGTTTCTGCGTACTACTGGCACATCTGTCGGTCCTGACGGGTCTCAATTACCCCTGGATACAGCGGGGGACGGTCGATGTGGGATGCTTTTTTGCGATCTCGGGATTTCTGATGTTCCCATCATTTCAGAAGCGTCCGACCCTGCGTCACTATATTTCGCGCCGTGCCCGTCGCATCTTACCACCTTACGTCCTCATTATCTGCCTTTGTGCCACAGGCTTGATATTCGTCAGCGACCTCTCGCCGGTCGAATACCTCACAAACCGCGGCTTTTGGGAATATCTGGCGGCAAATCTCTCATTTATGAATTTTCTGCAGCCCGATCTTCCGGGGGTCTTTACAGGCGAAGCCTTCACCACATCGGCAGTTAACGGCTCATTATGGACAATGAAAGGGGAATGGGTGTGCTACTTATCCGTTCCGGCGGTTTATTTTATAGTGCGCAAACTGTCAAAACGTAACGGCGGCATACTGCTGACCGCCATCGCAATAGCTGCCATATTATCGCGACTCTATCTCCTGGGGCTCGCTGACCGCACCGACAGTGAATTATACAATATTTTGGCGCGCCAGTTTGGTACACTGCTTGTGTTTTTTTACATCGGGGCACTGGTCAATTACTATTTTGATCTCTTCAAAAAATATAACGGCTATATCCTCGCTTTTGACATCATCATCTTATTGTTAGCCGACTATATCCCGTTTTATCAGACACTGTTACAACCGATTGTGGCCGGTACGCTCGTGCTTTGGTTCTCAATGATAGGGAGCTGGGGCAAGAGACTGGCCAAGCACGACAGTATCTCATACGACATCTATCTCTTTCATTTCCCCATAATCCAGCTTGCGATATATTTCGGACTACCCCATACACTGCATCCACTGCTGACTCTGTTAATTGTCCTGACGACAACTGTTATACTCGCCTACCTATCGTGGAATCTGGTGGGGAAACGGTTTGCCCGTCGACGCGATCATAAGGGCTCTCTCACCCCCGCAAAAAGATAACTGCCTTTTAGATAATAAATATTGCGACACTCCGTTATATATGTTGAGTAAACTTCGACTTGACGTAATGCTGCAAAAACTTATCTTCGCCACAAACAATCCCCATAAAATTGCCGAAGTAAAGGCAATCCTCGGTGACCGTCGCCACATCCTCTCTCTCGACGAGATCGGATGTCATGACGATATACCCGAGACAGCCGATACTCTCGAGGGGAATGCCCTGCAAAAGGCGCGGTGGGTAAATGAGCGTTACGGCTATGACTGCTTTGCCGATGACACCGGGCTCGAAGTAGAGGCTCTCGATGGAGAACCGGGCGTAATGTCAGCCCGCTATGCCGCAGCTAACGGATGTGGCACGGGGCATGACTCAACAGCCAACTCGGCACTGCTGCTCGAGCGCCTCAAGGACGCGGATAACCGCAATGCCCGTTTCCGCACCGCCATTGCCCTGATTGCCGATGGCCAAGAATATCTGGTCGACGGTATTGTCGAGGGCACGATCGCCACAGCACCCCGAGGTGCTGACGGTTTTGGCTACGACCCGCTGTTTATTCCACAAGGCGAGTCGAGGACATTCGCCGAGATGTCGGCCGACGAGAAAAACGCTATCTCTCACCGCCGGCGTGCCTCCGAAGCACTCCTTGACCTACTGAAAAACGAAAATATCTGATATCCACAGGCATAAAACATCTTATTATCCACCACCGTATTAACTACCATGATGATAAAGAAAATCGCAATAATATTTACACTTGCTCTGATCAGCATCGGTGTCAACGCACAGCTTCCGGTGGGCAGCTGGGCTATCCATTCACCTTTCGGAGGCATAACTTCGATTGCCGAGACAAAAAGCAAAGTATTCTATCTGACGGGAGGCTCTCTCTTCTCGGCAGACAAGAATACTCATGAGGTAAGGTCACTCAATATCGCGAATGACCTCAACGGCGCATCGATCACCGGCATTTATCCCCATCCCGATGGTAAATACGTCATTGTGGCCTATACCGATTGTAATATGGACCGCATCAATGATGACGGATCGGTCATCAACATCTCTGATATATCGGATGCCCTGATCACCGGCAATCCGGCCATCAATCATGTCGGATTCGGCAAAGACCGCATTTATGTGGCGACCTCTTTCGGTCTGGTGACAATCAATGAAAAGAAAAACGAGACCATCGAGACAATGTTCTCCCCCAAGAGCGTAGACAAAGTTTTCGGCGTAGGTGACCTTGTCGTAATCGTTTACGACAACCGCATCATGCGCGCCCCCGCGTCTGAGCATCTTGTCAACATCGACAAATTTGATTTCTTTACCGGCGACACTACTACATGGACATACGGTGACGAGTGTGTGCAGTTTGGCGAAACCCGCCTGATCCTCACCCATAAATCAGGCGCCAACAAGAAAGCTGTCGCCGTCAACATCGCACCCGACACAGACCGTATCTCATACAGCCTGCTCAAGGACAATAACGCCGATGTTGTGTTTACCCACTTAGCCCCTTTAGGCAAAGATCAGGCCATCGTCTATAATACTAACAAACTCTATATCTACGGGATGGATCATCCCCTCAACACCCCGCAGATCAACGCGATGCCTGCCGCACTACAAAGACAGGTCCTGTCGGCCCATGACGGAATCTCTAAATTGTGGGCGGGTAACGCTAACGGCATCAGTATGTATGACGCCTCGACCCTGTCAAGCCCCCGCCAGCTCGGCGAAAAATTCGGCAAGACCGACTTCGTCACCACCAATTGCATCCGTGTCAGAGCCCAACCCTCAGGTAAACTCTTCTTCTGGAACGAGGACGGCGCAGGCGGCTCTACCTTAGGTTTTGAGATCAAAAATGAGAATCTGCGTCTCAGCTCAAATCTCCGAGGCAGTGGTTTTAACAACGAGACCCCGGCAACAGCGGTTGCCCGCCCGATGTGGGTGGCCGAGGACCCGCGTAATCCCGATATCATTTATGTCGGATCCTTCAGCAAAGGATTATACCGCTTTGAGAACGGCCAGCAGACATATCTTTTCACATCGTCAAACTCACCCCTGAATTATTACGCCTTTCACGGTATTTCTTACGTCGGTTTTGATGCCTACGACAATCTCTGGGTTGCACAAGAGAACGCCAATGACGGCACTAATAACCTCCACGTTATCTCATACGATGAACTCTCTAAGCCTGAGCCGTCAAAAGAGGCATGGAAAAATTTTGACTTCGATCTCCTCTACCGCACCACCGTCGGAACTCCGCTGGTAAAATCAGGCATGATGGCTTTTGTAAGAGGTCGCTGGGATCATACCATCGCATTTGTCAAACAAAAAAACACCCCCAATATCGCTGACGATGAGTTGCTCGTTGTCCGCTCATTCGTTGATCAGGACAACAAATCAGTCACTTATTCACATCTCACAGCTCTGTGCGAAGACAAAAAAGGACGTCTTTGGGTTGGTACCGAGAACGGCGTGTTTGAAATCACCGATCCCTCAAAGATCACATCTGATATAGCCACCATAAACCATCTCAAAGTCCCCCGTAACGACGGCACCGGCCTGGCTGACTATCTGCTCGATGCGCTGATGATCTCAGACATTGCCGTGGATGCGTCTAACCGCAAATGGATCGCCACAACCTCGGCCGGTGTTTATCTCGTGAGCGAGGATGGTGACCGCATCATCGAGCATTATGACGTAAATAACTCTATCCTCCCCTCAAACAGGGTTTACTCGGTAGCATGCGACCCCAACTCGTCGAGCGTATTCTTCGTCACCGACAATGGTGTTGTCGAATATAACTCAACATCAGCCCCCGCGAGCGAAGATCTAAGCGAAGTCTATGCCTATCCCAACCCTGTGCGCCCAGACTACTCGGGTTGGATTACCGTAACCGGCCTTATGGACAATACGCTTGTCAAGATAGCCGATGCCGCCGGCAATGTGTTCTTCCAGGGACGCAGCGAGGGCGGTATGATTACCTGGGACGGCTGTAACGCCAACGGCGATCGTGTCAAGACAGGTATTTACTTCGTATTCGCCTCACACGGTTCGGGCTCAGACTCGGGCAGCGAGAGCTGTGTGACTAAGATCATGGTTATCAACTAATCTGCAATGCCTTCAGCATCACTAAAATACTCCGATGCCACCGACAGAGCCTTCGGGCTCTGCGGCATGGCATTATCCCTGTTTATTTTTGACGCGGAGCAATATATCGACTCGCTCCGCATAGAGGCTCCCGCCGATATGGGAGTCAATCTCACACCTGACTTTTTCACCCCGGCCAATCCGGGGTTGTCAGTAAAAAGTGTATGGAAAGACACTTTCAGACACTTCCAGCTGTCGTCAGCTATGGCGATAGGCAACCTGCTGGCTCGATCTCTGGCCCGCAGGCACTCTGAGTTGTCTCACGAGGTCAGGTCTCTCATGCTCTCACATCTCTGCCGTGAAGGAGAGGATGCCTGCGGACTCGAGTCTTCTGAGGTCATACAAATCTTTGACAACTCTTTTGATTATCTCAGCAGCATCATGCGTCACCCTCGTATTAACTCGACGATCTGCCTGATGGCCGATGAACTTGCATCGCGCAAGACTCTCTCACGCGACGATATCCTGAGGTATCTGATACCTCTCGGATCTCTTTGAACTCACCGCGGGCAATAAAAACGCCACAACTGAGTTATATACAATGAGATCCCCGACTAAGGGGATCTATAATCCCTTATGACATGAAGACATCGCTCAGCAATATATTCACCCCCGTTTTAACCGCAAAAAGAGAGGCCGCGACGTTGGTCGCCGCCGTCGTGATGCTTTGCGCCGGTAAAGCGACCGCCGATGACCAGATCAAAAATGAGTTTAACCCCGTGCAGACCGGCGTGACATCGCTCAGCATTGCCCCTGATGCGCGTGGCGCATCGATGGGTGACATCGGTGCGGCCACCGACCCTGATGTCAACTCTCAGTTCTGGAATCCCTCTAAGTATGCCTTTGCCTACTCTCAGGGTGCTGTCGCTCTGAGCTATACCCCCTGGCTCCGCAAACTTGTCAATGACATATTCCTGGCCAATCTGGCCGGATACTGGAAAATCGGCAGCAATGACAATCAGGCTATCAGCGCGTCACTGCGCTATTTCTCGCTCGGTGAAGTCAACTCAGAGAGCCTCGGCGGTGTCACCGAGAGCATCAACCCATACGAGCTCGCATTTGATATCGGTTACTCACGTAAACTCTCAGAAAAGTTTTCGATGGGCGTTGTGTTCCGCTATATATACTCAGACCTCGGATTCGGATCGTCAAGTACATCGGCTCAGCCCAGCGGAGCATCAGCTTTCTCGGCCGACATCTCGGGATACTTTGTCACCTATCCTATCATAGGTCAGAATGAGTGTCAGTTTGCCTGGGGTTGGGACATCTCAAACATCGGTACCAAGGTTTCACCCGAGGGACAAGCACCGGCATTCCTCCCCACCAATCTCCGTCTTGGTGCTTCATTCATGTTCCCGCTGGCCGATTATCATAACCTGGCCATCAACCTCGACCTTAACAAGTTACTGGTGCCCACACGTCCGCGCCGCGACGACTATCTCGACGCTGACGGTCAGGTTGACGAGGCCGCCTATGCCGAGGCCCTTAACAACTGGGAGACCATGTCACCCATCACCGGTATCTTCAAATCGTTTAGCGATGCCCCCGGCGGCATGAAAGAGGAGCTACGCGAGATTTCATACTCTATCGGCGCTGAGTATAACTATAATCAGCAGTTCTTCCTGCGTGCCGGTTACTATCACGAAAGCCAGTATAAGGGTAACCGCCAGTACTTTGGCTTCGGTGCGGGCTTCTCGCTAAATGTCGTGCGCCTCGATGCAGCCTATATGCTCGCTACCGCACAGACCTCACCGCTCGACCAGACACTACGCTTTACCCTTACATTTGATATGGACGGCCTGCGCGACCTTATCGGCGGACGTCGCTGATAATGCAGGCGTAAGTTATATTCACACCCTATCCTATGTTTAGAATCGGTAACGGATTTGATGTACATCGCCTCGTCGAAGGGCGTCGGCTAATCCTCTGCGGTGTAAACATCCCGTATGATAAAGGGCTGCTTGGCCACAGCGATGCAGACGTGGCGTTACATGCGCTTGCTGACGCAATGCTCGGGGCCGCCGCTCTGCGTGACATCGGTTTTCACTTTCCGGATAACGACCCGAGATATAAAGGGGCCGATTCACGCATGCTCCTCCGCGAGACTGCCCGTATAATCCGCGAGCAGCGTGGCCTCACGCCCGTTAACGTCGACGTAACGATAATAGCGCAAGCGCCAAAGTTGTTGCCATATATACCGGCTATGATACAGAATATCGCATCTGATCTATCTCTCGGTGTCGACTGCGTATCAGTTAAAGCAACCACTACCGAACATCTCGGCTATACCGGACGCGGTGAAGGTATCGCCGCCCAAGCCTCTGCTCTCCTTTCATAACATTATGTCATCTCTCACCGTCAAGTTTGTCGATTTCTGGCCGGCTTTCAACATTTATGACAACAAGTTTATAGATGCATTGAAGAGCAAGTTCAGGGTTACATCATTGTCTGCTGACGATCAGACAAAACCCGACCTGCTGTTTTACTCGCGTTGCGGCATAGGCAATCATTATAAATACAACGATTGCGTCAAGATTTTTTACACGGGCGAGAACGACTATCCAAACTTTAATGAGTGTGATTACGCCATCTCATTCCACGACATTGATGTGGCCGGCCGTAATCTCAGGTATCCGCTGTATGCCCTCGAGACCAATCAATCTGAAACTGCAATAATTGACGCCGACGCCCCCGAGTCACGTGATTTTTGTAGTCTGGTCATGAGCCACTCTGCTGAATGTGATCCTCGCCGGATACAGATTATTGACGCCGTCGACTCATACAGACCTCTCGCTTACGGCGGTAAGTTCAGAAATAACGTCGGCGGCAGGGTAGCAGACAAACATCAATTCCTGTCACGCTACAAATTTAATTTAGCCCTCGAGAACTCTTATCTCGACGGATATGTCACTGAGAAAATTGCCGATGCTTTCTTATCCGCCACCGTCCCGATTTATTGGGGTGGTAAGGCTGCTCTATCTGACTTTAATCCGGCATCTTTCATAAATGTGGCAGACTATGATACTCTCGATTCATTGGTCGCCGGGATTGCGAGAATAGACTCAGACCGCGCCCTCTATCTCTCTTATCTTAACGCCCCGTCAAGATTAGCCGATACCGTACATGATTTTGACGACCGGCTTGCATCATTTCTCACCGGCATAGCCACAGCTCCAAAGATTTACCGCACCAATCATGGTGAGATGGGTAATTTTTATAATCTTTACTCCATACTTCATCCGCTGTCACGCCGCAGATCATTTGTAAAATTGAGTAAACTGATAGGGCGCATCTTAGAGCCGGCTTACTTCAAGTCACGGTAAGGTCTTTATGTCACCCCTCACCACCTGTAACGATAACCTGTTTCACTATGGTCAGTGGTTTGTCACCTAATATTGACGCCGCCTCAGAGAATGAACTGTAATAAGACCCTGATATCGAGTCACAACCTGCCAGCACATACATATCGACGGCTGCATCCTTTATGCCGCCGAGAGTATCTCGGCGTGCCGTATTGTTGTTATATATTATCCTGTCGCCGAATCGGTTGACAAACTTGCGCTTTACGTCATCGCTATCGGTGGCAAGATAAAATTTCACGTCATGACATCGGTCAATCGCCGTCTGCATCCGGGTCTCAAACAGATGATCAGGGCTGTTTGCTATCGACTTCGCGTTATCTGTGCGCCTGATATGGATGCCGATTTTATGGTCACCCAATTGGGTTAGCACTCTGTCTACCTCTGCGGCCAACTCCGGTCTTAACTTGAATAGCTGCCGGTATAACTGTCGTGAATAATCATAAAAATCAGTCCCCGCCTGTATGAAGATCTTTTTAATTTGTTTATTGACATCAAGCATCGCCTGCCATCTGTTTAATGAGAGATTATCATAGCGCTGCATGACAGATAATGGCGGCAATGTGTCATACAACGCCCGGTCATAAATCCTGCGGGTGAGCTTAGTGATATAGAGATTTTTCTTACGGGGAATAGAGTAGAGCAGATTATACTTTAAGGCAGAGGGGCATTCTATTTTATGCTCTAACAACGTCGGTATGGCAAATATCTCGTCATATAACGCGCCTGTCTCCCAATTTCGCAGCCACACCACCCGATAATCCATATCAAGATCACAGGCGAGAGACACACCTGACGCAATTGACCTCATCCGGTTGGCCAGTCCTCCGACCGGATTAATCACCAGTATGCTCTTTTTCTCTTTATTCTCGATATTCATGATTATCTATCCTCAATTATGCGTTTCTTTTTCAGACGATTTAGAGTGCCCCCGGATTTGCCGAAGCGTTGCTCATACTCATCCTTAAACTCATAACCTATCCCTGACAATATGACCTCTGACAATTCGTGACCTTTACGGATTGCGGCAACCTCTGCGCTGTCAGCCGGCAGATCCTTTACATACCATCCGCCGGGTTTGGTGTAACCTGCTATCCCCTTGCGTGCTCTGAAGAGACTATGGCCGAATCCCGGCCACACGCCAGCGTTGTCGAGCATCCCCATAGCGTCAAGAACTGTGGGGTAAACATCTATCTGCCCGACTACATCACCCGTAATATAAGTGACCCCTGTGTTCAATATCATCAACGGCACGGTGGTCTTGGCGCTGTCACACATTATATGCGGGTTATGATCACCGACTATTACGATTATCGAGTCATCATACATACCCTTCTCCTTGAGAAAGGATATGAAACTCTTGATCTCCTCGTCAAACCTCTTGGTCATCTCATAAAAGGCGCACATATCGAGACTCTCGCCGGCTTGTTCGGGTTCGAACCGGCCTAAATCCACCTCAGTGTATGAACCGTGCATTGAGAGAGTGCAGATCGTCAGCATTCTCACCTGTTTATCTGTCTCAAGTATCTCTTTTACCTTCTTGAAGATATAATGATCGGCGACTCCGTAACGTGATTTCTCGGGATTACCGTTGGCAAGGCTGTGATATAGCGTGTCATATCCCCAAGCCATGCTGGTCTTATGATGATTCCACACCTCGGGATCTTCACCGATAACCTCAATAGCCCGTCCCTGTCCATTACCGATCTGCTTGACATATGTCGCAAGGGAGGGCAAATCAGGCATGCGTGACTCAAACGTAGCTGCGCCTCTTGATAGCGGATAAAGACCGGTATTAAACATCAACTGCGCATCAGAGCTCACCCCTCCCCGGGTCTGAATTGCAAGGTTAGGGACGAAGACGGTCCCCTTTGCGACAGATAGTGAATCAATATAAGGCGTGAGCCTGATGCCTGTTATATCTTTATTGAATGTCTGCGAGGTAAACGACTCTACGACTATCAATATCAGCCTTTTCTCACGGTTTTTCTTAAATTGCGCATCATATCCGGGTGGCAGTTCTCCTTTGGGACGGGTGACAAATTCACCAATCTCTCCCCATGTATCTTCGGTGAATTTCACATGATGATACCATGGCATCATCGAATTGATATAATATGCCAGTATACCCCACTTAGCTGTCTCTTTCTGCACATTCCCCTCGGCAGACATATATTCATCAATCATATTCTCTGAAAATATGGTGGCATAATCACTATCCTTAATTTTCAAAGAAACGAGATATCCTTGTCCCAGGATAAATAATATTAGCGAGACTAAGACTGACGTGAACTTGATTTTCCGCGAATAGTGTCTTGTCTCAATCTGTCTGTGATAGATCACATAGTATATCGTGCAACACACAAATGGCAAAATAAGCGATAACATCCACCATCTCAACACCGGTAAAATAAATCCCGACAAGTCTGCCCCGATATTATTATATGCCTTTATTAAAGACAGCGGCAGATAGTCATTGAAATATTGTGTGTAGATCGCATTTGTGACTATCAAGGTCGTATAAAGAAACAATAACAGCAGATTGCACCATCTCCACTTGGGGGGTAACAGCACTGATATTATCATGAATAGCCCGACATCAGACAGACAGCTGAAAAACATTGTACGCGGGCCAACCTTAAATATTGTCTGATGGTCGAGAAACGCGATAACCTCGATTATGATCGTCAACACAAGCAATGCGTAATATATGGCGGTATAGTCCTTTATCGCCTTCTTGAGCTTTCTTGATATTGTTATTGTTGCCATTGCGTGTGATAATACCGGTTAGATAAGTTGACTAAAAAAGACACCTGCAAGGGGATGGCCCCCTGCGGGTGTCTTTTTTATGGAGTCAATCCTTGGCAGATTGATTATTCTGCTTTGGACTCCTCGGTTGCGGGGGCGTCGGCAGCCTGAGTTGCTTTGGCATCGGCTGACTTGCGTGAGCGACGGGTGCGACCCTTCTTCTCGGTCTTCTTGTCCTTGAGCATGTTCTCGTTGTAGTCGACAAGCTCGATAAAGCAGGTCTTGGCGTTGTCACCCAGACGGTTACCGGTCTTGAGGATACGGGTGTAGCCACCGGGACGGTCTGCGATCTTCTGTGAGATTTCACGGAAGAGCTCAGTGACGGCCTCTTTGTTCTGGAGGTATGAGAAAACCAGACGGCGGTTGGCCATTGAGTCTTCCTTGGCACGGTTGATCAGGGGCTCGGCATACATACGCAGGGCCTTTGCCTTTGCCAGGGTGGTGAAAATCCTCTTATGCTTGATAAGAGAGATGGTCATGTTGGCAAGAAGGGCATCGCGATGGGCCTTCTTGCGCGACAGGTGATTGAAGCTTTTATTGTGTCTCATCGTTGTTATTCAAGTTTTTACTCTTTGTCGAGTTTGTATTTGGAAATATCCATGCCGAACGACAGGCCCAGGTTGGCCAGCAGTTCGTCGAGCTCCGTCAGTGACTTCTTACCGAAGTTGCGGAATTTAAGCAGGTCTGTCTTGTTGAAGACAACCAGCTCGCCGAGTGTCTCAACTTCGGCGCTCTTGAGGCAGTTGAGAGCGCGGACCGACAGATCCATATCGACCAGCTTGGTTTTGAGCAGCTGGCGCATGTGCAGGGCATCTTCATCAAATTCCTCTGCGCCGTCGGTCTCGGTTGTCTCGATAGTGATCTTGTCGTCTGAGAAGAGCATCAGATGATAGATCAGTATCTTGGCGGCCTCTTTGAGGGCATCTTTGGGGAGAATCGAGCCGTTGGTAGTGATTTCGATGATGAGTTTCTCGTAGTCGGTCTTCTGATCGACGCGGAAGTTCTCTACGGCATACTTGACGTTTTTGATCGGGGTGTAGATCGAGTCGATCGCAAGTGTCTGGATGTCTGAGATCTCAAGCTGATTCTCGTCAGCGGGGACCCAGCCACGGCCCTTGTTGATTGTCACCTCGATGTTGAAGCTCGCGTCGGGATCCAAGTGGCAGATGACTTCCTCGGGATTGAGGACTTCAAAGCCCGAGAGGGCCTTGCCGATGTCGCCGGCTTTGAACACCTCCTGGCCCGACACGTGGATGGTGGCTTTCTCCGTCTCAGCGTCTTCGGTCACCTGCTTGAGGTCAACCTTCTTTAAGTTGAGGATGATATTGGTTACATCCTCTTTGACCCCGGGGATGGTATCAAACTCGTGTTTTACGCCGTCAATCTTGATGGCGGAAATGGCATACCCCTCGAGTGAAGACAATAACACTCGACGCAGGGCATTGCCCACAGTGATACCATAGCCGGGTTCCAAAGGCTTGAACTCAAACTTGCCGTAGAAGCTGTTGGCTTCCAACATTACGACTTTGTCAGGTTTTTGGAATGCTAAAATAGCCATGGATCTTGGTGTTTAACGGATTACTTAGAATAGAGTTCGACGATGAGCTGCTCCTTGATGTTTTCGGGGATGTCCTCACGGGTGGGGACATGGAGCAGTTTGCCGCTCTTGGTTGACTCGTCCCATTCGAGCCAGGGGTATTTGCTGTGGTTGAAACCGGCCAGACAGTCGGCGATGACCTCGAGTGATTTTGATTTCTCGCGGACACCGATAACCATACCGGGCTCAACTGCAAATGAGGGGATATTTACGACCTCGCCGTTGACTGTCACGTGCTTGTGGAGCACGAGCTGACGGGCTGCGGCGCGGGTCTTGGCGATACCGAGACGGTACACGACGTTGTCGAGACGGCTCTCGAGGAGCTGCAGCAGGATCTCACCGGTGATACCCTTCATGCCTGAGGCTTTCTCGAAGAGGTTGCGGAACTGACGCTCAAGCACACCGTAGGTGTATTTGGCTTTCTGCTTTTCACGCAGCTGTGTGCCGTACTCAGATGTTTTGCGGCGACGGTTTTGTCCGTGCTGGCCGGGGGGGAAGTTGCGACGGCTCAGGATCTTGTCCTCGCCGAAGATGGGTTCGCCAAATTTGCGTGCGATTTTGGTCTTGGGACCTGTGTATCTAGCCATTTGTGTTTTTAACGTTAATTGGTTAATGGGCTGACGTCTTGCTGCTCTGCCGTCATCGGGGTCATGCGGCCTTATGGCCGTCTTGAACCATCGTCTGACCCTCTGTCGCGACCGGGGTGAGCATCGGCTTGCGGCTGTCGCCGCTGCCCGGCGTCATCATGCCCGTTGATGTTTTCTGCCGGAAATTGCGGATATTATACGCGGCGACGTTTGGGAGGACGGCAACCGTTGTGGGGCAGCGGTGTAACGTCGATGATCTCTGTTACCTCAATTCCCATTCCGTGTACGGTACGGATGGCCGATTCACGACCATTGCCGGGACCTTTGACATAGGCCTTTACTTTGCGCAGGCCCAGATCATAGGCGATCTTACCGCAATCCTGAGCAGCCATCTGAGCGGCGTAGGGGGTGTTTTTCTTGGAACCGCGGAAGCCCATTTTGCCAGCGGATGACCATGAAATCACCTGGCCCTCGCTGTTGGCTAAGCACACGATGATGTTGTTGAATGATGAGTGAACGTGAAGCTGGCCGGCGGCGTCAACCTTGACGTTGCGCTTCTTGGCTGCGACTGTTTTCTTTGCCATGATACTTTCTTGGGGTATTCGTTATTTAGTGGCTTTCTTCTTGTTAGCGACGGTTTTCTTGCGGCCCTTGCGGGTACGGGCATTGTTTTTGGTCGACTGACCGCGGACGGGCAGGCCGTTACGGTGGCGGATACCGCGATAGCAGCCAATGTCCATGAGTCGCTTGATGTTGAGCTGGATCTCGCTGCGGAGGTCACCCTCTACCTTATAGTTTTCCTGGATGACTTCGCGAACTTTAGCAGCCTGGGCATCAGTCCAGTCCTTCACTTTGATGTTCACGTCTACACCGGCTTTCTCCAGGATGGTTTTAGCGGCCGAGCGGCCGATGCCGAAGATGTAGGTCAAGGCGATTTCGCCTCGTTTGTTTTGGGGGAGGTCAACTCCCACGATTCTTACTGCCATAAATGCTTTGGTTGAGTCTTGAAATTTTACGCAAAAATAACAAAAATCAGCGTGATACGGAAACCTTTCACGCGGTTTCATTGCCACATCGTCCACCCTGAGGTGACCTATGGGATTTCTCCCCGGCAATATCCTGACAAACCGCCGCCGGTTTTTCCGGATTAACGCATGTTATCCCTGGCGCTGTTTGTTTTTGGGATTTTTCTTGTTGATCACATAGAGGCGTCCCTTGCGGCGAACGATCTTGTCGTCGGCAGAACGCTTCTTGATGGAAGCTCTGACTTTCATTGTGAGTTTGTTTTGGAATTATTTGATGGTTCGAGACTTTTCTCACTTGTAGCGGAATGCTATACGACCCTTTGAGAGGTCATAAGGCGACATCTCCACTCTCACCTTGTCTCCGGGGAGAATCTTGATATAGTGCATGCGCATCTTGCCCGAGATATGGGCAGTGATCTCATGACCGTTCTCAAGCTCTACCCTGAACATTGCGTTGGAGAGAGCTTCGAGGATTACGCCGTCTTGTTCGATTGCAGATTGCTTTGACATATTTATTTCTGTCTTGGTTTCTGTCTTGTTTCTCTTAATCCTTGATGATTATCACATGGCTGACGTGACGGGGGTCACACAAACCGGTCACCCAGGGCCTCCTTGACGGGGTCGAATGAGGTCAGAATCTCAGTCTGCCCGTCATGCACGGCCACTGTGTGCTCATAGTGTGCCGAGGGCTTGCGGTCGCGTGTACGACAGGTCCAGCCGTCGGGCTCGATGACGATATTACGGCTACCCATGTTGACCATAGGCTCGATGGCTATGCATAGGCCGTTTTTGATCAGCGGGCCGGTGCCGCGTCGTCCGTAGTTGGGGACCTCGGGGTCTTCGTGCATCTTGCGTCCGATACCGTGGCCACACATCTCGCGGACGATCGAGTAGCCTCGTTTCTCGCAGTATGTCTGGATGGCATTTGAGATGTCTCCCAGACGTTTCCCTTCCTGACATGCCTCGATACCTGCATAGAGCGACTCTTTGGTTGTGCGGAGCAGCTCCATCACGTCTGGGGCGACATCACCTACGGGGAATGTGTAACACATATCGCCGTTATAGCCGTCGAGCTCGACAACGAGGTCAACGCCGACTATGTCGCCCTCGCGCAGGGTATAGGTCGAGGGAAAACCATGGACTACCGTCTCGTTTACCTCGATGCAGAGTGTCGCCGGGAAGCCACCGTAACCAAGACAAGCGGGGCGACCGCCGTTCTTTACGATAAACTCGCGTGCAGCGGTGTCGAGCTTGTGGGTGGTCACTCCGGGCTTGACCAGTTTTGCCACCTCGCCCAGGGTGAGTGAGGTGAGCTCGCAGGCGCGCCGCATCTTCTGGATTTCGTCGGGAGTCTTGAGATATATCATCTTTGGATTGGGTCGTGGGGATTTCAGAGATTTACCCCCTGCCGGGATAGCCGTTTCTGCATCCCGGCAGTGGGTAACATAGGTTCATGGATTGAATCAGTAGGCTGAGCCGGTTGTGCGGCCTTTGATTTTGCCATCCTTCATCAGTCCGTCATAGTGGTGCATCATCAGGTGTGACTCGATCTGCTGGAGGGTATCGAGGACGACACCGACCATAATCAGCAGCGATGTACCTCCAAAGAACTGCGCGAAGTTCTGGCTGATGCCAAACATGCGCGCAAATGCGGGGAGGATGGCGACGATGCCGAGGAAGATTGAGCCGGGCAGTGTGATGCGCGACATGATCGAATCGAGATATTCAGCGGTTTTCTTGCCGGGCTTGACTCCGGGGATAAATCCGTTATTGCGCTTCATATCCTCAGCCATCTGGGTGGGACGCACGGTGATGGCGGTGTAGAAGTATGTAAACGCTACGATCAGGATAAAGTAGACGAAGTTGTACCAGAAGCCGTTGATGTCGGCAAAGGTGGCGAAGAATCCGGTGGCGCCCTCACGTGCCCCGAAACCCGAGAGGGTCAGGGGGATAAACATGATGGCCTGGGCAAAGATGATGGGCATTACACCTGCGGCATTGACCTTCAGGGGGATGTACTGACGCACACCGCCTACCTGACGGTTACCGACGATACGCTTGGCATACTGCACGGGCACTTTGCGTGTACCCTGCACGAGCAGCACGGCGCCGACGGTCACGGCAAAGAGTAATACGATCTCGACGATAAACATGATCAGACCGCCCTCAGAACCGGTCGAGCCGGGCAGACGGCTGGTAAACTCATATACGAGCGCCATCGGCAGGCGGGCGATGATACCCACGAGGATGATGAACGAGATACCGTTGCCGATACCGCGGTCAGTGATGCGCTCACCGAGCCACATGATGAACATCGAGCCTGCGGCGAGGATCACCGTCAGGAACATTACCATCCAGACACCCATGTCTGAGGATCCGCCGGCGTTTACAATCTGCGCTTTGAGATTGTATAGGTAAGCGGGGCCCTGCACCAGGAGTATCAGCACGGTCAGATAGCGGGTGTACTGATTGAGCTTCTGACGGCCGCTCTCACCTTCGCGCTGCATCTTCTGGAACGAAGGGAGCACCATGCCGGCAAGCTGTATCACGATCGATGCCGTGATATAGGGCATGATACCGAGGGCGAAGATAGAGGCCTGAGAGAAGGCACCTCCTGAGAACATGTCGAGGAGTTGCATCAGACCGCTCTTGTTGGTGAAGTTAGTGAGGGCTTCGAGGTCGGCGGGGTTGATGCCCGGCAGGACAACATAACACCCCAGACGGTAAACCAGCACCAACAGCACCGTGATGGTCAGACGCTGACGCAGCTCCTGGATAGTCCAGATGTTTTTAAGGGTTTGAACGAATTTCATTTATCGGGGTGCTTTATAGCGGTTGGAGAGAGCGGGTTACTTCACTTTTGAGATCGAACCACCGGCAGCGGTGATGGCCTTTTCGGCGGCAGCCGAGAAAGCGTTGGCCTCAACCTGCAGGGCGCGTGTCACGGCACCGTTGGCGAGGATCTTGACCAGCTGCTTGCGGTTGATGAAGCCGGCGGCGCGGAGCTCATCGAGGCCGATCTTCTCAAGGTTTTTGGCGGCTGCCAGATCCTCGAGGGTAGCCAGGTTGATGGGCTTATACTCCACACGGTTGATATTCTTGAAACCGAATTTGGGGAGGCGACGCTGCAGAGGCATCTGACCACCTTCAAAACCGATCTTACGTTTGTAGCCCGAGCGCGACTTGGCGCCTTTGTGTCCGCGGGTAGAAGTTCCACCCTTACCCGAGCCGGGACCGCGACCGATGCGAGTGCTGCGGGTTGTGGCGCCTACGGCGGGTTTTAAGTTACTTAAATCCATAGTTGTCGATACTTATGATATTGATTAAGCGTTGGTCACTTCTACCAAATGACGAACACGGTTTACCATACCCATCACTGAGGGGGTGTCTTCTTTAACCACCACGTGATTCATTTTCTTGAGGCCGAGGGCATCGAGAGTGCGTTTCTGCACAGCCGGTGCGCCGATGCGGCTCTTTATCTGCTTGATTTTAATCTGTGCCATAGTTGTAGCTTGCCTGGGATTAGCCGTTGAATACCTGGTTAACAGAGATGCCGCGGTTCTGGGCCACCTGGGCGGGCGAACGCAGCTCGCTGAGAGCAGCGATAGTGGCCTTTACCAGGTTGTGGGGGTTAGATGAGCCCTTAGATTTGGCCAGCACGTCGGTGATGCCCACGCTCTCGAGGACGGCACGCATAGCGCCACCGGCTTTTACACCGGTACCGTGGCTTGCGGGCTTGAGGAGTACCTCAGAACCGCCGAACTTGGCAGCCTGCTCGTGGGGGATAGTACCTTTGTGGACAGGGACACGGATAAGATTCTTCTTGGCGGCTTCTACACCTTTGGCGATGGCAGCCTGCACTTCGTTGGCCTTTCCGAGGCCCCAGCCGATGATACCGTCTTCGTTGCCGACCACGACGATGGCGGCGAAGGTGAATGTACGGCCACCCTTGGTCACCTTGGTGACGCGGTTGATGGCTACCAGACGGTCCTTGAGTTCTATATCGTTGGTTGTCTTAACTCGGTTATTCTTGTTTACCATTGTCGTTTAGAATTTAAGTCCGCCTTCGCGAGCTGCGTCAGCCAGTGATTTAACTCTGCCGTGGAAAAGGTAACCGTTGCGGTCAAAGACCACTTCGGGATAACCGGCGGCGATAGCCTTCTCGGCGATAGCCTTGCCTACCTTTGCGGCGATTTCAGTCTTGGTTCCTTCGGCGATGCCTTTGGATGAGGCGCTGACCAGGGTCTGGCCCTTGAGGTCGTCAACGAGCTGGACGTAAATCTGCTTGTTGGAACGGAAAACGGTCATGCGGGGACGCGCGGCTGTGCCGGAGATGCGGCCGCGGATGCGCGCCTTGATTTTATTTCTTCTTTGCTGCTTAGAGATCATTTTTCTTACAGTCGATGTAGGTTCAACTTATGTTTACTTGGCACCGGCGGTCTTACCGCTCTTGCGACGGATAACCTCGCCAACAAACTTGATACCTTTACCCTTGTAGGGCTCGGGCTTGCGGAGCGAGCGGATTTTGGCGCATACCTGACCGAGCAGCTGCTTATCGTCGCTCTCGAGGATGATCAGGGGGTTCTTGTTACGCTCCGACTTGGCCTCTACTTTGACCTCGGGGGGCAGCTTGATAAAGATTGCGTGAGAGTAACCCAGCGACAGCTCGAGCACCTGGCCGGTGGCTGATGCGCGGTAACCTACGCCGACGAGCTCCATCTCCTTGCGATAGCCGGTCGACACACCCACTACCATGTTATGGAGCAGCGAGCGATAGAGACCGTGCTGTGCGCGGTGTTCGCGGTCGTCTGAGGGGCGGATGATATGGAGGTGACCATCTTCCTGTTTGATCTCAAACTCGGGATTGACGGCCTGTACGAGTGTACCTTTGGGACCTTTGACGGTAACGACATTGTCTTTGTCGACTGTGATGGTTACGCCTGCGGGGATTTCGATTGGGGCTTTACCTATACGTGACATATTGTTATTTCCTCCTTTCGATTAATAAACGTAACAAAGAACTTCGCCGCCGATCTTCTCCTGAGCGGCTTTCTTATTGGTCATGACGCCCTTAGAGGTCGACAGAATGGCGATACCCAGGCCATTGAGCACACGGGGCATCGACTTGTAACCGCAATACTGGCGCAGGCCTGGACGGCTCACGCGCTTGAGGCCCTTGATGGCGTTGACGCGGTCTACGGGGTCATACTTTAACGCTACCTTGATGGTGCCCGAGGGGGTGTCACCTTCAACGAACTTGTAATTGAGGATATAGCCTTGCTCAAAGAGGATCTTGGTGATCTCTTTCTTGAGGTTAGAGGCCGGGATCTCCACCACACGGTGCTGGGCCTTGATGGCATTCCTCAATCTTGTCAGATAATCTGCTATTGGATCTGTCATTGTTGTTGATTGTTTTAAACTCGACGGGTGTGACCCGTCAGTATTTAAAATTTTTAATTACGCCGGATATCATTGCGATATGCCGGTCTGTTTTGAAGCGCGGAAACTTTATCCTCTGTGGGCGGTGAGACACTTTTATTGTCGCGTTGCGACACCTTATATAATGTCGCCGCCGGTGAGGAAGCTCCCTTGTCGGGATCATTTTCGCGGCCCGCTGATCGGGTCGGCCGGGGATTGCGCTCCGGGGGGTCCCGCAGAAACTGGGCTTACCCGGAGAATCATCGGCACGTGGGCCCGCAGGGGCTTTCTGACGGAGGCGGGCGCCTTGCGCTCCCCTCTCGCGGGGTCAGGGATTAGCCTGCGATGTGCCTTACCAGCTTGCCTTCTTCACACCGGGGATAAGGCCGGCAGATGCCATTTCGCGGAACTGGATACGCGAGATGCCAAACTGACGCAGATAGCCTTTGGGACGGCCGGTGATAGAGCAGCGGTTGTGGAGGCGCACGCTTGACGCGTTTTTAGGCAGAAGCTGCAGAGCCTCATAGTCGCCGGCAGCCTTGAGGGCAGCCTTCTTGGCGGCATATTTGGCGACCAGTTTCTGGCGCTTCACTTCGCGGGCTTTCATTGATTCTTTTGCCATGTCCTGAAGTTAAGTTAATATTACGGTTTATTGATACTCAACGAAACAACTTCCGATTCCTCACTGCTCTCCGCAAAAGCCCCGAATAACCGGAGGCGAAGAGTACCTCAGAACCGCAAGTGACATCTAAGTCTTTACTTTTCAAGCCACTGCCGGCATCAAAATCTCCATAGCAAGCCCTCATCGGAGCTATCCTGTGGCATCAGCAGCCGGCATCAGCCTATAAATCAGGTGCAAAGTTCGCAATTTTTTCTGAAATGACATAGCCCCCGAGCCCCTAATCCTCTCAGATAGCCCCAAAATTAACGTTAATCTTTGTTAAATCTACACTTTGCCGGAATTTCTCTTTTAACCGTGCATGAGATTAGCGCAGATTATCAGTAATCGAGGCGCAAGAATTTTGCACAGCTCGGCCGAAATCGTTTACTTTGTAGACTGAAACACTTTTACTTCCCCAATGGGGATAACTATCATAATATCATTGCTCTGCCAATATATTGTCAGATGATTGCAAAGACATTATCTATACTTTGATATATGGTTTACAAGGAGATAATTGAGCGGCTGACTGCGGCCGGGGATGAGGCTCAGGCGAGGCATCTGTGCAGGTTCTTTAAGACCGGGCCCGGTGAGTATGGCGAGGGTGACCGGTTCTTGGGTGTACGGGTGCCACAGACTCGCGAGATTGTGTCTCATCTAAAAACGGATGTGAGTGAGGATGACGTGCTGGTGCTCACTGCGAGTCCTTATCATGAGGTCAGACTGGCGGGGTTCTTCTCGCTCATCGAGATATACAAACGGGTTAAGCGCCGCAAGGGTAACTGCCACGGGGTGATTAACCTGTATCTGTCGCTTATCGACAGAGGTAATAACTGGGATCTGGTCGATGTGGTCGCCCCCAAGATTCTCGGCGATTATCTGGTGAGCCATCGCGATGAGCGGTATCTCCTTTATGAGCTCGCAGCCATGGCCGGCAGTCTATGGCATCAGCGTGTGGCGATGGTGAGCTGTTTCACACTTATCAGTCAAGGTGAGTATGATGACGCGCTGCGGCTTGCCGAGGGTTTCTTGTCACATCGCCATGACCTTATGCACAAGGCGTCGGGGTGGATGCTGCGCGAGATCGGCAAGCGTGGCGGTGAGGCTGAGCTGCGTCGGTTTCTCGACCTGTATCATCGCCGTATGCCCCGCACGATGCTGCGCTATGCTATCGAGCGTCTACCTGAAGATGACCGCCGCCGATACATGGCGAAATAATCGACATCGAGATATTCCGGTTATCAACTCTCTGAGAACTGACTGCCGGACCGAAGAAAAGTGTGCGAAGAAGAAACAGACAGAGCGACACCGCGGTTGACGCGGGTCGCTCTGTCTGTTGCGTTAGTACCTTGGTCGAGGTAATCGTGTGACTCGTCCGTGACGGGCGGTCGGACTGATTACTTCTTGAAGGGGAGACCGAAGTGTTTGAGCAGAGCATAGCCTTCTTCGTCGGTGTTGGCCGATGTAACGAAGGTGATGTTCATACCCATGAGCTTCGAGATGTTGTCGATGTTGATTTCGGGGAAGATGATCTGCTCGGTGATGCCGAGGGTGTAGTTACCACGGCCGTCGAGCTTACCCTCGATACCTTTGAAGTCGCGGATACGGGGCAGGGCCACGCGCACGAGTCTCTCAAGGAACTCATACATTTTGTCGCGACGCAGTGTCACACGGGCACCGATGGGCATTTTTTTGCGGACTTTGAAGTTTGAGATGTCTTTCTTCGAGAGTGTCTGCACGGCTTTCTGGCCGGTGATGGCTGTGAGCTCGTTGATAGATGTCTCGATGATCTTCTTGTCCTGGGTGGCTTCGCCGAGACCCTGGTTGATGACGATCTTCTTCAGACGGGGCACCTGCATCGGAGTTGTGTAGTTAAACTCCTTGGTCATAGCGGGCGCGATGGTCTCTTCGTATTTTTTCTGGAGTGTAGTGCTCATTATTTGATTTCCTCTCCGGATTTTTTAGCGTAACGAACTTTCTCGCCCTTATCGTTGACGCGGATGCCGATACGAGTGGGCTTTCCGCTCTTGGGATCGATGAGGCTGAGGTTTGAAATATTGATGGGGGCTTCCATCTTTACGATGCCTCCCTGGGGATACTTGGCAGTGGGCTTGGTGCTCTTCGAGACGATGTTGACGCCTTCGACGAGGGCGCGATTTTTGGCAGCGTCCACCGAAAGCACGCGACCCTGTTTGCCGCGGTCCTCACCTGAGAGAACGTAAACGGTATCGCCCTTTTTAATATGCATTTTGCTCATAATGGGGATGACGTGTCGTCGTTTGATGTTTACGGTTTATTGACAGTTAATCAGAGGACCTCGGGAGCGAGGGAGACAATCTTCATGTTAGTGGCGCGCAGCTCGCGGGCAACGGGGCCGAAGATACGGGTACCGCGCAACTCGCCGGCGTTGTTAAGCAGCACACAGGCGTTGTCATCAAAACGGATGTATGAACCGTCGGGACGGCGGATCTCCTTTTTGGTACGCACAACGACTGCCTTAGAGACTGTACCCTTCTTTACGTCTGAGGAGGGGATGACGCTCTTGACGGAGACAACGATAATGTCGCCTACGGACGCATAACGACGGCCGGTGCCACCGAGGACGTGAATACACAGGGCCTCTTTTGCACCGCTGTTGTCGGCTACGGTCAATCGGGATTCGGTCTGTATCATGGCTTACTTAACTTTTTCGATGATTTCAACTAATCTCCAACGCTTGGTCTTTGAGAGGGGACGGGTCTCCATGAGGCGCACTTTGTCACCTACACTGCACTCGTTGTTCTCATCGTGAGCGTGGTACTTTTTGGTTTTGTTGACGAACTTGCCGTAAATGGGATGTTTCTCCTTCCATTTCACCGTAACGGTGATCGACTTGTCGCCCTTGTTGCTCGACACGATGCCGATGCGCTCTTTGCGCAGGTTTCTTTTTTCTTCCATATCAGGTTGAATAAAAGTAAGGGTTGATTATTACGGTTAATTTGGTGGATTATTTACCGGCGAGCTCGCGTGCGCGCAGCTCGGTCTTCACACGTGCGATCATCTTGCGGTCAGCAGTGATTTTCGCAGGGTTGTCAAGCGGAGAGACGGCGTGGTTGGCCTTCATCTGAAGGTAATCTTTCTCCATCTCAGCCAGACGCTCGCGAAGATCGGCCGTAGAGAGCTCTTTGATTTCTTCTTTGTTCATAGCTTTCTTTTTACAGGCTTTGAGTTATTTGACTTGGGATGATCAGAGAGTAAGGCTGGGATCGTAATCGCGGCTGACGACAAACTTGGTGGTCACGGGCAGTTTCTGTGCACCCAGACGCAGAGCCTCTTTGGCTACATCATAGGGTACGCCCTCGATCTCGATGATCATGCGGCCGGGGGTAACCGATGCCACATAACCCTCGGGGTTACCTTTACCTTTACCCATACGTACATCGAGAGGCTTCTTGGTGATGGGTTTGTCGGGGAAGATGCGGATCCAGAGCTGACCCTGGCGCTGCATATAACGTGTCACAGCGATACGGGCTGCCTCGATCTGGCGTCCGGTGATCCATTTAGACTCGAGGGTCTTGATGCCGAACGAACCGAAGGCGAGCTGATTACCGCGCTGGGCGTTACCTTTGGCGCGGCCTTTCTGTACTCTGCGAAATTTAGTTTTTTTCGGTTGTAACATTTCTGTTCGATGTTAATTGGTGGCTTATCTCCCGGGGCACTGCCGGCGGCGGCTTGTCGATCTGCCGCCGGGGCGCTTTATGGTCTGTCGCGAGCTTTAGGCCTTAGAGGAAGTAGGGGCGGCCTCTCTCACGGGCAATCATCAGGAGATTTGCCGGGTTGTCATCTTTTGGATTAACGGCCGTTGTTTGACGAGGCGTTGCGGGGTTTGCGGAAGCCGCCGCGGCGCTGGTTGCCACGGTCGCCGCCCTGGGGACGGCCTTCCTTGCCTGTGTTGGCAAAGTTGGGGGCGAGATCACGCTTGCCGTAAACTTCACCGCGGCAGATCCAAACCTTTACACCGATTACACCTACCTTGGTGTGGGCCTCGACCAGTGCATAGTCGATGTCGGCACGCAGGGTGTGCAGCGGGGTACGACCTTCCTTAAACATTTCTGAGCGGGCCATTTCAGCGCCGTTGAGACGGCCTGAAACCTGCACCTTGATACCCTCGGCGCCTGAGCGCATGGTGGCGGCGATGGCCATCTTGACTGCGCGGCGATAGGCGATCTTGCCTTCGATCTGACGGGCGATGGTCGATGCGACGATCTGAGCGTCGAGTTCAGGGCGTTTCACCTCAAAGATGTTGATCTGTACATCCTTGTCGGTGATTTTCTTGAGCTCTTCCTTGAGTTTGTCTACCTCTGAGCCACCCTTGCCGATGATCAGGCCCGGGCGTGAGGTGCAGACGGTGATGGTAATGAGCTTGAGGGTGCGCTCGATGACGATGCGCGAAACGCTTGACTTGGCCAGGCGGACGTTGAGATACTTACGGAGCTTAGAGTCTTCCAGAAGGGTCTCGCCGTACTTTTTGCCGCCGAACCAGTTGGAATCCCAGCCGCGGATTACGCCGAGGCGGTTGCTGATCGGATTTACTTTCTGTCCCATAGGTTATTCTTTGTCCTTGATGGTTACGTCTTTGTCGATTGTGTCTACCACGAGAGTGACGTGGTTGGCACGTTTGCGGATACGGTAGCCGCGACCCTGGGGTGCTGTGCGCAGGCGCTTGAGCATCGGGGCCGGGTTAACGAAAATTGTGGAGATATAGAGCTCGCCGTTTTCGGCCTTGCGGTCGTTTTTGGCCTCCCAGTTGGCGATGGCCGAGCGCAGGAGCTTCTCGAGACGGGCAGCAGCCTCCTTGTTGGAGAACTTGAGGATACCCAGGGCACGGAAGACTTCTTTACCGCGGACCAGGTCGGCCACCAGGCGCATCTTGCGGGGCGACGAGGGGATGTTGGTCAGCTTGGCGAAAGCGACTTCCTTCTGGGCGTCCTTTCTTGCCTGAGCGGAATTTCTTTTTCTTACACCCATTTTATTTGATGTCGGTTTTTTTAAGGGGAATGTTTAATTAGCCTCTTGTCTGAGTCAGACGTGTCAGCTTTTCTTTATTGAAGGTTGTCTGAAGTAGATGGCTTGCAGCTTACTTCTTCTTGTTGCCGCCGTGGCCGCGGAAGTTGCGGGTGGGGGCAAACTCGCCGAGCTTGTGGCCTACCATGTTCTCGGTAACGTATACCGGGATGAACTTGTTGCCGTTATGCACGGCGAAGGTGTGGCCGACGAACTCGGGGGCAATCATCGAAGCACGGCTCCAGGTCTTGATGACCGACTTCTTGCCGGATGCTTCCATTGCGTTAACCTTCTTTTCGAGCTTGACGCTGATGAAGGGGCCTTTTTTAAGTGAACGACTCATTATTTTGAGATCTGGTTAGAAGTTTGCTACGAGATTACTTTTTCCTTCTTTCGATGATATACTTCGAAGAGCTCTTCTTGGGTGCGCGTGTCTTGAGACCCTTAGAGTAGAGGCCCTTGCGTGAGCGGGGATGACCACCCGAAGCGCGGCCTTCACCACCACCCATGGGGTGATCGACGGGATTCATGACAACACCACGGTTGCGGGGGCGGCGACCCAGCCAGCGGCTGCGGCCGGCCTTACCCGAGCGCTCGAGCGAGTGCTCTGAGTTGCCGACAACACCAATAGTTGCCTTACATGCTGAAAGAATCTTGCGGGTTTCGCCTGAGGGGAGCTTGACGATAGCGTAGTCACCTTCGCGCGAAACGAGCTGGGCGAATGTACCGGCTGAGCGGGCCATAAAGGCGCCCTGACCGGGACGGAGCTCGATGTTGTGGATAACAGTACCGACGGGGATTTTGCTCAGGGGGAGGGCGTTGCCGACCTCGGGAGCAGCCTCGACGCCTGAGAGGACTGTCTGTCCGACTTCTAAGCCATTGGGTGCAATGATGTAGGATTTGGCACCGTCAACGTAATAGAGCAGGGCGATGCGGGCCGAACGGTTGGGATCGTACTCGATGCTCTTTACGACTGCGGGCACACCATCTTTGTTTCTCTTAAAGTCAATGATACGGTATTTGCGTTTGTGTCCACCGCCCAGGTAGCGATTGGTCAGGTGGCCCTCGGCGTTACGGCCGCCGGTGCTTTTTTTACCGACTGTAAGAGATTTTTCTGGCGTGGTAGCAGTGATCGCTCCTTTGAACACGCCAATAACTTTGTGTCTCTGCCCAGGTGTGGTGGGCTTGAATTTTCTTACTGCCATTTTTTGTTAATAAATGATGGTCTTGACCGGGGTTGGCCGATGTGACCGAAGTATGACTGAGTCGTGCCGGTGTTGCCACCGGGGGGGCGCTCACCACTTGTCGGCCGTCATCGGCGCGGCAGCCTGCCGGAGTTTGACTCCCGGCGGGCTTCCGGCCCGGATAGACGTTTTAGATGTTGCTGTACAAATCGATGGTCTGGCCTTCCTCGAGGGTGATGTAGGCCTTTTTCCACTTGTCGGTCTTACCGCGCAGCAGGCCGCTCTTGGTGTAGCGGGCCTTGTTTTTGCCGCGGACGACTGCAGTGTTGACGGCTGCAACCTTCACGCCGTAGAGTTTCTCGATCAGGTCTTTGATCTGATACTTGTTGGCATCGGGGGATACACGGAAGGTGTAGCGGTTGAGCTTGTCGGTAAGCTTGGTTGCTGCCTCTGTTACAATGGGCTTGATTGAGATTTCCATTATTATGTTCCTCCTTGAAGGTTAGAGTTTGTTGACGATCTCGAGTCCGCTCTCGGTGATAACCATAGCCTTGTTGTTCATCACGGCATAGGTGTTGAGATCGGCTGCGCGCATCACGCGTGTATCGGGGATATTGCGGGCCGACAGGGCTACGTTTGAGTCTACGGCGGCGGTCAGGAAGAGTACCTTCTTGTCGTCTACCTTGAGGTTTTTCTCGACAGAGAGGAAGCTCTTTGTCTTGGGTGCCTCGAAAGTAAAGTCTTCGACAATGGTGATCTGGCCGTCTTTAGCCTTGAGAGACAGGGCCGACTTGCGGGCGAGATTTTTGAGTTTCTTATTGAGTTTGAAGCGATAGTCGCGGGGACGGGGACCGAATACACGGCCACCACCGACGAGCACGGGCGAGTTGATGTCACCGATACGGCTGCCGCCGCCACCCTTCTGCTTGTGGAGCTTGCGGGTCGAGCCGGATACTTCACTGCGCTCTTTGGACTTGTGGGTACCCTGGCGCTGGTTTGCCAGGAACTGCTTTACGTCGAGATAGATGGCGTGTTCGTTAACGTCGATGGCGAACACCTCGTCGTTGAGGATAGCCTTGCGGCCGGTGTCCTCACCTTTTATGTTGTAGATTGCGAGTTCCATTGACTATTTCTCTATCATTACGATTGAACCTTTGCTTCCGGGGATCGAGCCCTTGATCATCATCAGGTTGTGCTCGGGAAGTATTTTGACTACCTTGAGGTTTTGAACGGTCACGCGCTCGTTACCGGTCTGACCGGCCATGCGCATTCCCTTGAACACCTTGGCGGGGTAGGAGCAGGCGCCGACCGAACCGGGGGCACGCAGACGGTTGTGCTGGCCGTGGGTAGCCTGGCCGACACCGCCGAAACCGTGGCGCTTTACAACGCCCTGGAAACCCTTACCCTTGGATGTGCCGACGATGTCGACAAAGTCATCCTCGTTAAAGAGGTCAACAGTAATGGTATCGCCGAGTTTGTACTCGCCGTCGAAACCCTTGAACTCGGCCAAGTGGCGCTTGGGCGACACACCGGCTTTCTCGAAGTGACCGAGCTCGGGCTTGGTGCAGTGCTTTTCTTTCTGCTCCTCGAATCCGAGCTGGAGGGCGTTGTAGCCATCGGTCTCAACGGTTTTCACCTGGCAAACCACACAAGGACCTACTTCGATAACAGTGCACGGAAGGTTCTTTCCGTCGGCACTGAAAACGGATGTCATTCCGATTTTCTTTCCTAATAATCCTGGCATTTCAGTTTTCTGTTTGTTGAGATTGTTTTCTTGCTGTGTTCAAATCCACGTGGTTATCACACCTTGATCTCTACCTCTACACCCGAGGGGAGCTCGAGTTTCATGAGGGCGTCAACGGTCTTGGCGGTCGAGTTGTAGATGTCGATCAGACGCTTGAATGACGAGAGCTGGAACTGCTCGCGGCTCTTCTTGTTGACGAATGTCGAGCGGTTGACGGTGAAGATGCGCTTGTGGGTGGGCAGGGGGATGGGGCCCGAGATCACTGCGCCGGTGGCCTTGACGGTCTTTACGATTTTCTCGGCCGATTTGTCAACCAGGTTGTGGTCGTAAGATTTGAGTTTGATTCTGATTTTCTGGCTCATTGCTGAGTTATTTGATTGTTTGTAAAATATCCGCCATGATGGCGGGGTCTGAGCGGCCGGGGGAGTCAAGAATCATTTGCTGCCTCCCCCGCCGTGTCAGTCATTGGGGATCGGTTGATTATTTCACGAGGTCTACGCGGCCCTGGCACTCGGTGAGCACCTGCTTGGCGATCGATGACGATACCTCGGCATAGTGGCTGAATGTCATGGTCGAGGTGGCGCGGCCTGAGGTGATGGTACGCAGGGCGGTCACGTAGCCGAACATCTCGGCCAGCGGGGCCTGTGCCTTAACGACGCGGGCACCTGAGCGTGATGTCTCCATACCCTCTACCTGACCGCGACGTTTGTTGAGGTCAGAGATGACGTCACCCATAGACTCCTCGGGGGTTACGACCTCGATCTTCATGATGGGCTCCATGAGCACGGGGCCGGCCTTCTCTGATGCTTTCTTGAAGGCCTGGATGGCGCAGAGCTCAAATGAGAGCTGATCTGAATCGACCGGGTGGAATGAACCGTCGATGACGGTCACCTTGAGTTTCTCGACGGGGTATCCGGCCAGCACACCATTCTTCATGGCGTTGGTGAAACCCTTCTGGATGGCGGGGATAAACTCTTTGGGGATGTTACCACCCTTGACCTCGTCAACAAACTGCAGGTTACCCTCGAAGCCCTCGTCAACGGGCTCGACGCGGACAATGATGTCGGCAAACTTACCGCGACCACCGGTCTGCTTCTTGAATACCTCGCGGAGCTCGACGGGTTTGGTGATGGCTTCTTTATAGGTTACCTGGGGACGGCCCTGGTTACACTCAACTTTGAACTCGCGTTTGAGACGGTCGATGATGATGTCGAGGTGAAGCTCGCCCATACCCGAGATAACGGTCTGGCCGGTCTCCTCGTTTGTCTCTACGCGGAATGTGGGATCCTCCTCAGCGAGTTTCTGCAGACCTACGCCAAGTTTGTCGAGGTCTTTCTGAGTCTTGGGCTCTACGGCGATACCGATCACGGGATCGGGGAACTCCATAGCCTCAAGCACGATAGGATGGTTCTCGTCGCAGAGGGTATCACCTGTGCGGATATCCTTGAAGCCGACGCCGGCACCGATGTCACCGCAGCCGATCTTCTCCATCGGGTTCTGCTTGTTAGAGTGCATCTGGAAGAGGCGTGAAACGCGCTCTTTCTTGCCTGAGCGGGCGTTGAGGATGTATGAACCGGCGACAACGTCACCCGAGTAAACGCGGAAGAATGTCAGACGGCCTACATAGGGGTCGGTGGCAATCTTGAACGCTAAGGCACACATGGGTGCCTCGGGCGAGGGTTCGCGGGTCTCTACCTTGTCGGGCTCGCCGGGATAGTAACCCTCGACGGCGCCTGCATCGACAGGTGAGGGGAGGTAAGCGCAGACTGCGTTGAGCAGGGGCTGCACACCTTTGTTCTTGAATGATGAACCGCAGATCATCGGCACGATCTCCATCTTGAGGGTAGCCTTGCGGATAGCTGCGCGGATCTCATCCTCGGTGATGGTCGAGGGATCGTCGAAGTATTTCTCCATCAGAGCGTCGTCTGACTCGGCGATCTTCTCGAGCATTTTGTCACGCCATTCCTCGGCCTCGGCCTGGAGAGTAGCAGGGATTTCCTCCTCGACATACTCGGCGCCCATGGTCTCGTCGTGCCAGTAGATGGCTTTCATAGTCACGAGGTCAACAAGACCCTTGAAGGTCTCCTCGGCACCGATAGGTATCTGGATGGGACAGGGGTTTGCACCGAGCACATCCTTTACCTGGCGTACTACTTCAAAGAAGTTTGCACCCGAGCGGTCCATCTTGTTGACATAACCGATACGGGGCACGTTATATTTGTCAGCCTGACGCCATACGGTCTCAGACTGGGGCTCAACGCCGCCGACGGCACAGAATGTGGCGACTGCGCCGTCAAGTACGCGCAGCGAGCGCTCTACCTCAACGGTGAAGTCGACGTGCCCCGGGGTGTCGATAAGGTTGATCTTGTATTTTTCTCCGTCATACTTCCAGAATGTGGTGGTTGCTGCGGAGGTAATGGTGATACCGCGCTCCTGCTCCTGCTCCATCCAGTCCATAGTAGCGGCTCCGTCGTGTACCTCGCCGATCTTGTGGGTCAGGCCGGTATAGAAGAGGATGCGCTCCGAGGTGGTGGTTTTACCGGCATCGATGTGAGCCATGATGCCGAGGTTGCGCGTAAATTTGAGATGTTCGTCTTTTGCCATTTCTTTAGCGGAATCTTAAATGCAATGTTAAAATTCGGGAGAGAGTGTGTTGAATGTCCTGAGCGTAGGGGATCAGAAGCGGAAGTGAGCGAAAGCACGGTTGGCCTCGGCCATCTTGTGCATATCCTCTTTGCGCTTGAATGCGCCACCCTGGTCGTTGAAAGCGTCCATGATCTCAGCGGCGAGTTTGTCGCTCATGGTCTTGCCTCCGCGCTTGCGGGCATAGTTGATAAGGTTCTTCATTGAGATAGATTCCTTGCGGTCGGGGCGGATTTCGGTAGGGACCTGGAATGTTGCACCGCCGACACGGCGGCTCTTGACCTCGACCTGGGGAGTTACGTTCTCGAGGGCTTTCTTCCAGATTTCGAGAGCGGTCTTCTCCTCATTCTGCATCTTCGACTTAACGGTCTCGAGGGCCGAATAGAAGATGGTGTAGGCAGTGTTCTTCTTGCCGTCGTACATCAGGTGGTTGACAAATTTCGATACCTTTACGTCATGGAAGACGGGATCGGGCAGTACGACGCGCTTTTTAGGCTTTGCTTTTCTCATTGTTTAAGTAAGCGATTTGTTTTTGCTTTTCGTGGCTGGTGTCTTCTTCAGCTCCGGGGCCTCTGCCCAGGGGCTTACTCAACCGTTGTCAGCTCGAGGAATCAAAAACAGGTTTTGAAAACTTTGGGTTGATTTCTCGTGGTGCTTTCAGTAACTTCACCGGTGGTCTTTGTGTTGGCGGCGGCGACTTGCGTCATTATTACCTCACCATAGTCAGACCGCCCGATTACTTCTTGGCAGCACTTGCCTTGGGACGCTTGGCACCGTATTTAGAACGGCGCTGGGTACGATCCTTGACACCTGATGTATCGAGGGTACCGCGGACGATGTGATAGCGTACACCGGGGAGATCTTTAACACGACCGCCGCGAACGAGCACGATCGAGTGCTCCTGCAGGTTGTGACCTTCGCCGGGGATGTAGGAGTTGACCTCCTTACCGTTGGTGAGGCGCACACGTGCGACCTTTCGCATAGCCGAGTTAGGCTTTTTGGGGGTGGTGGTGTAAACGCGCACACAGACACCACGACGCTGGGGACAAGAATCCAGCGCGGGCGACTTGCTCTTGTCTACCAGAGCCTCGCGTCCTTTTCTTACTAATTGCTGAATAGTAGGCATCTTAGTTTTTTAGTCGGTTTGAAACTTTAATTTATCTTCGTTGATCTTAATTTCACTATGATCAGTTGCTCGCAGAGCAGGCGTATCGGCACACCTTACGCACACTCCACACCCCTAACCGTCAGACGGTTACATGATGCGACAGCGCGCAATACTCTAAAAGCGTTGCAAAATTACAACTTTTTTCGTTGATAACCAAACATTTCCACAAAAAATATCTCAACTTTTTTTTCACAAACCAACACGCATGCCTACTTTTGACGGCGTCGCCGACCGGCAGCGATCAACACACCTCCCGCCAACAGCAACAGCACCGCGCCCAAGATCGGCAGACGGCGGTCACGCCGATAGTTTACGACAGACTGATCCTCGCCTGATTCATCAGATATGGCCACATCCTCCTCAGCAGGAGGTTGCAGGGATTTCAAGAAGAGGCTGTCGCTGCCAAAACGCTCGATGCGGAAGAGATTGACAGCATTACCGCCATGACTCTCACGCCCCTGCGATGTCACCACCAGCCGGTGACCGTCAGGCGAAACTGCCAATCCCACAGGATATGAATCGCAACGGATCGTATCTGCCACTCTCATACGCTCTGCGTCAACCACATATACCGCCGAGGCGCTGTTGCATGCGACAAACAGATACGTCCCGTCGGGCGAGACGTTCAGCGTCCGTGCGCCCTTACCCACCGCACATCTGTCGACCGGCGCACCGATATCAAAACGCCGAGACCCCGCATTTCGGGCGCGGTCTATTGAGGCAATCAGCGAATCAAGCCTGACTTTGAGCACCATTCCCGAAATATTATGAGAGCCATATAGATAACCGGCTTTAATTTCAAGATGCCGCAGTCCGTAAAGGTCATTGACCGACCCGATATGAGTGCGGTTTTTGACATCTATCACCTGCAATGGCCCGGCCATTCCTGATACGAGCAGATAGCGGTCGTCAGGGGTAAAAACCGTACCACGCAACAGAAACCCCGACTTGGCGTCACGGTTGACGGCACTGTCGAGCGGAAAATTGAGCGTCAGTTTATTACCGACGATGACGGGCGGCAGATAATGCCACCGGGCCGGTTCATCGGCCGATACGTCCAGCAACCCTATGGTATTATCACCCCAGTGAGTCACTGCCACAAGGCCTCCGTCGGTCGAGACCGCCACCATCTTGGCGAGCGGACCGGTCTCAAAGAGTCTCACTATCTGATTATCATGGGTATCCACCACCACCATAGCCGACGGATCCTGAGCATTGATGTCAAATGAGCGACGGTAAAACGGCACCCAAAGATAACGGCCGTCGTGACTCAACGCCATCTCGACCGGCTTGCCACTGAATGAGCGGGTCGCTCCGTCGGGGTAATGGGTAAAGGGGTAATACCCTGACATGGGTGCGACCAACTCGCCACCCCCAGCGGGGAAGTTGTATTTAACCGTGGCGATTTTATCGAGCGTCTCGCTGTCGTAGACCACCGTGCGGCATCCCTCAAGCGAATTGACATAAAAACGTTTCCCGTCAGGACTGAAGATCGCCGACTTTGGCGAAAAAACGTCAGTATCCCACGTATCGTGCTGAGATCCTGAATATTGCTGCCGTTTACCGATATTATAGAGGCGTAAACGACCGGCTACGCCGGCCGAACTGTCGCCTACGGCGCTGTGCACCACCGGTGGAATTTTTTTATCCGGGGTGGGTGTGACCTCCTGAGCTTTTTGTCCCCGGCTGAGAGTGTCAGTGAGAGTGTCAGCAGAGGCGTGCGTTGCGACCGCCATAATGGCAGCCGCCAATAGATTAGAAAAGATAAGGCGTGACATCGCTGTGGGGTGCTGTTTCTTATGATTTATAACGCTGCCCCAAAGATAAGTATTTTCACGCAATTATCTTGAATCTCGCGCTTTTTTCGTAAATTTGGGGCATGGAACAAAACTATATTGTCTCGGCTCGCAAATACAGGCCCACGACATTCTCGTCGGTGGTCGGGCAGAAAGCGCTGACGGCGACCCTGCGCAACGCCATACAGAGCAACCGTCTGGCACACGCCTACCTGTTCTGCGGCTCGCGAGGGGTCGGCAAGACCACCTGCGCCCGTATCTTCGCCAAGACCATCAACTGCGCAAATCCCACCCCCGAGGGTGACCCTTGTAATGAATGTCCCTCATGCCGGGCGTTCAACGAGAACCGTTCGCTCAATATCATCGAACTTGACGCGGCGTCAAACAACGGTGTCGACGAGATGCGCAAGCTCACCGACCAGGTACTCATCCCCCCGGTCGACGGGCAATACCGCGTGTTTATCATCGACGAGGTGCACATGCTCACCTCTCAGGCGTTTAACGCCTTCCTTAAGACTCTTGAGGAACCGCCGGCCCACGCCATCTTTATCCTCGCCACGACCGAGAAACATAAGATTATACCCACCATCCTCTCGCGATGCCAGATCTACGACTTCAAGCGCATCACCATCGCCGACATCATCGACCATCTCGAATATGTCGCCAAGAATGAGGGGATGACCGCCGAGCGCCCGGCCTTGGGCGTCATTGCCCGCAAGGCTGACGGCGCGATGCGCGATGCTCTCTCGATATTCGACCAGGTAGCCGCATCCTCAATGGGTAATATCACATACGAGTCGACAATCGAGAATCTCAACATCCTCGATGAACGTTACTATATCCGGCTAATTGAGGCGTTCCGTACCGGTAATGTCCCCGAAGCACTCCTTATATATAAAGAGATCCGCGACCTCGGCTTTGATTCCTTCTTTTTCCTGACCGGTCTGGCCGGATTTATCCGCGACCTGATGGTGGCGCGTGACCCGCAGACAGCCCCGATCTTAGACACAGACAGCGAGACGCTGGCCAAGATGACCGAAGTGGCCGCGCAACTGCCGCCGCAATTTTATTACGCGGCGATGAGTCTGTGCAATGACGCCGATATGGAATACCGCACGGCCGCATCCAAGAGCTTCCTTATCGAACTGTTGCTCATAAAACTGTGCCAACTACAAAGCCCCTCCCCCACCTCTGAGGCCGGCCACGGAGAGGGGCAATCGATAAAGCCGATAACAACGGCCGGCGCCCCTGCTGAGTATTCTCCGGTGACACCCCCTGCGACGCCACCGCCGACGACTCCTGCACCTCAAGCCACCCCGACGACTCCGGCTGTAACCACAGCCGCCACCCCTCCGGCTACGGCGACACCCGCTGCGGCACATGCGCCTGCAACTACACCGCGTCAGAGACGCACGGGGGCACGATCTGCCAAGACCCACATCTCACTGCGCGATGCATTCACCGACAAACCGCAGGAGACTGCCGCCGTCGCGCCCGAGCAGGTACGTCAGAAGCGCAATCACTTCACCGACAAGTCGCTGGCCGACGCGTGGGAGCAGTACATGGAACTGCACAAGAGGGCACATGTACTCTGCAACACCATGCGTGCGTCACACCCCACGCGCAAGAGCGAGGATTCACCCGAATTGAGGATGCTCGTGGCCAATCAGCCACAGGTCGATGTAATGCTTCAGGAACTTCCCAGCCTGCTGGCATTCCTGCGCTCGACACTCTCAAACGACTTTATCGACCTCTCGGTCGAGGTCAACGATGATCCCAACTCGTCCGCGGCATGGAATGACCGTGACCTGCTGCGTCATATCGTCGAGACCAACCCCTATGCCGCCGAGTTTATCTCAGAGTTCAACCTGACGATCTCGTGACCCCGGCGATAGCTCAGGCCGTTATGATTTTGGCGGTTTTGATACCTTTTTTATAGCTAATCGGTAAAATCGTTTGGTATAACCAACGATTATTCGTATATTTGCAAGCTGAAAATTAGGCGTTTATGCCCCGCGGGGTATCCACGCCCTTTTTCACGTTTGTCAAACATATTGACAGCCAATCATTTAGAAGAAATTTAACAATAACTTCATAACATTTTTATCAACACATGCAAAGCAAAGGAACCCTCGGAAGCATCATTGCCGGTGTTATCGCGATTTTCTTGGTGCTCGTGTGCCTGTTCTACCTCTCATTCTCTGTTGTAAGCAACAAGCAGGAAGCCAAGGCCGAACAGTATGCGCTCGCCCAGGCCGGTCAGCAAGGCAAAAATTCCGAGCAGTACAACAAGGCTTACAAGGCCTACATCGACTCGATCAGCAAGACCCCCGTCTGGTTGGGTTACAATTACAGCGAAGTACAGAAATGGGGCGTAGGCCTCGGTCTTGACCTCAAGGGTGGTATGAACGTCATCCTGCAGGTATCGATGCCCGATATGCTTCGCTCCATGAAGAACTCTGACGCCGACCCCGCGTTTGACCGCGCGATCGCCGCCACCGACTCGATCATCAAGGGTAACCACGCCTCTGATTATGTCGGCACCTTCGTTCAGCAATACCGTAAATTCAACTCCGGAGCAGATTTCTCTGTTGTCTTCAACTCGATCATCAAACCGGGCCAGAGCGACAACGCCGTGGCACAGACCCTCAAGTCTGAGGTTAAAGACCGTGTAAACAACTCGGCCACCAACGTGCTCCGCAACCGTATTGACGCCTATGGCGTGGTTTCTCCCAATATCCAGGTACTCCAGGACAACGACGGCCAGATCCTGCTCGAGCTCCCCGGCGTGAAAGAGCACCAGCGTGTGCGCGAGCTGCTCCAGCGCTCGGCCAACCTCGAGTTTTATGAGTGCTACGGCGCAGGCCAGCTCACCGGAGCCGTCGCTCAGCTTGACAACGCTCTGGTTGCACAGGGTCAGCCCTCGCTGCGTCAGCAGTTCCTGCAGCTCGGCAGCGGTGAGTCACCCGTGCTCGCCATCGTGTCGGCCAAGCAGAAAGATGTCGTAGACTCACTGCTCAACACCGCAGCAGCCCGTCAGTATCTCCCCTCTAACCTCAAGCTCCGCTGGTCAGTCAAGCCCGTGCCCGTGCAGTATCAAGACACCGTCTCAGGTAAGCAGCGCGAGCTCGACACCTATCAGCTCATCGCCCTGAAGACCAACAACGGCAAGGCTGCCCTCGACGGTTCATGCGTGGTCAACGCTTCGAGCGACTATGATCAGCTCCAGGGTAACGTGGTGTCGATGACTATGAACTCTGAGGGTGCCCGCGAGTGGGGTCGTCTCACCCAGGCCAACATCGGCCACCCCATCGCCATCGTCCTCGACGAGCAGGTTTACTCTTATCCCAATATCCGCACCGCCATCGAGGGTGGTCGATCACAGATCACAGGCGACTTCTCGGTTGAGGAGGCTCAAGACCTTGCCAACGTGCTCAAGTCAGGTAAGATGACCGCCAAGGTCGATATTATCTCTGACATGGTCATCGGTCCTACCCTGGGCCAGCAGGCCATCGAGAGCGGTCTGTGGTCATTCGTTCTGGCGATCGTGCTGCTGATGATCTTCATGTGTGTCATCTACGGCCTGATCCCCGGTCTGATCGCCAACCTCGGTCTTGTCTGCAACCTCTTCTTCACCTTCGGTATCCTCGCATCGTTCCAGGCCGTGCTGACCCTGTCAGGTATCGCCGGTATCGTGCTCGCCCTGGGTATGGCCGTTGACGCCAACGTGCTTATCTTTGAGCGCGCCAAAGAGGAACTCCGTGCCGGCAAGAATGTGCGCACCGCCATCGCCGACGGTTACTCAAACGCATTCTCGGCCATCTTCGACTCTAACCTTACCTCGATCATCACCGGCGTTATCCTCCTGTTCTTCGGTACAGGTCCCATCAAGGGTTTCGCCACTACTCTTATCATCGGTATCATCTGCTCATTCTTTACCGCAGTATACCTGACCCGTATCGTCTTTATCCTCTGCGCCAAGACCAAGGCTTTCAGCAAGCTCACCTTTGACACCTCAATCTCGCGCAACATGTTTAACAGCAGCAATATCAACTTCCTGGGCGCTCGCAAGGCCGCAACCATGATTGTCTGCATATTCGCTCTCGGTGTGGTTATCTCACTCTTCACAAAGGGTCTCAACCAGGGTATAGACTTCTCAGGCGGACGTAACTATGTAGTGAAGTTTGAGAAGCCCGTCGACACCGATCAGTTGCGCGCATCACTCTCTCCGGCATTTAATACCGACGGTGAGAGCGTGGCAGTCTCTGTCATCACTATCGAGAACTCAAACCAGGTGCGCATCTCGACCAACTACAAGATCAAGTCGACCGAAGACGCATCTGCCATCGAAGAGGAGATCACTAACATCCTCTATGAGAACTTCAAGGCTCAGGGCCTTCTGCCCAACGGCATGACTCTCGATGAATTCTCAACCACCGACGAGACACAGGGTATCCTGTCATCTCAGACCGTGGGCCCGACTGTCGCAAACGATATGCGTAACAAGGCTTATATAGCGGTTATCCTCTCGCTCGTAGCGATGTTCCTCTACATTCTCCTGCGTTTCCGCAATATCGCCTTCTCACTTGGCGCACTTGCCGCCGTGGCCTTCACAGCATTCGCCATCATCGGCTTCTACTCGATCTTCTGGGGTCTCTTCCCCTTTGCAATGGAGATCGACCAGAGCTTCATCGCGGCCATCCTTACCATGATCGGTTATCAGATCAACGATACCGTGGTGGTATTCGACCGTATCCGCGAGAATGTCGGCCTCTATCCCAAGCAGGAGTTCGGTGCAATCACCAACAAGTCGCTTAACCAGACTCTCGGCCGTACCATCATGACATCGGCATCGACATTCCTCGTGCTTCTCTGCATCTTTATCCTCGGCGGCGACTCAATCCGCTCGTTCATCTTTGCCATGCTCTTTGGCGTAGTTGTCGGCACACTCGCCACCATCTTCATCGCTACACCCGTCGCCTACCTCACCAACAAGCGTCGCGTGGCCAACCCCGCAGTGAAGTAAACACCAGTCAGTTCCTCCCGGCAACCAAGCCGGGACCACTACAATACCAATCAGGGCGTCAGGATCAATCCTGACGCCCTGATTCGATTTTATTCTAACCTGATTTGCTTTTTCTAACCTGATTGTTTAATTCTAATCAGCGGAAAGTACAAGCACAAAAAAACGAGGATTACCGTCACGGTAACACCTCGTTAAATAATAAACCAATCATTATCACATTTCTTGCAATGGAAAAAGTAATTTTGCTATGTACTATTAAAACGCATCCCCTAATAAAAGGTTCATGGCTGCTTGAATTTTTTCAAAAAAATTTTTGAGACTTGCCTACTACTATTCTCCACACGATTTGCAGTTATCCGCCTTTTTAAGTATCTTTGTAACTATCAAGGGATAGCTAAATTTACCCTTAAAATTAATTTAACATATCAGGGCACATAAATTGCCCACGTGATGATTAACTTTGCATTAGAAAAACAAAAAACGACATATCATGGAAAAAACTCCGAAATCCAAGAAGACCCCTATCAAGAATGCGGGTAAAGAGATAGACCCCAAGCAGGCCAAACTCAACGCGCTCACTGCCGCTCTTAATCATATAGAGAAAGATTACGGCAAAGGCGCTATCATGAAATTAGGTGACGAGGCCGTAGAGAAAGTCGAGGTAATCCCTGCCGGCTCTATCGGGCTCAACTATGCACTCGGTGTGGGAGGCTATCCCAGAGGCCGTATAATCGAGATTTTCGGCCCCGAATCATCGGGTAAGACTACTCTCGCCCTCCATGCGATTGCCGAGGCTCAGAAGGCCGGAGGAATCGCCGCAATGATCGATGCCGAGCACGCCTTTGATCGCTTCTATGCCGAGAAATTAGGCGTAGACACCGCCAACCTCCTGATCTCACAGCCTGACAACGGCGAGCAGGCACTTGAAATCGCTGACCAACTCATACGCTCGTCAGCCATCGACATACTTGTCATTGACTCAGTTGCCGCCCTTACCCCCAAGAGCGAAATCGAGGGTGACATGGGTGACCGTAACGTCGGTCTGCAGGCACGTCTGATGTCTCAGGCTATGCGTAAACTCACCGGCACTATCGCACGCACCAACACCGTCTGCATCTTCATCAACCAGCTGCGTGAAAAGATAGGCGGCGGTATGTTTGGTCCGTCTGAAACAACAACAGGCGGTAACGCCCTCAAATTCTATGCATCGGTGCGTATCGACATCCGCCCCGGCACGTCAATCAAAGATGGTGACAATGTACTGGGTAAACACGCCAAAGTCAAAATCGTCAAGAACAAAGTGGCGCCCCCGTTTAAGCGCTGCGAATTTGACATCATGTTTGGCCAAGGAATCTCACGTGCAAGCGAAATCATCGACCTGGGTGTAGATTACGAAATCATCAATAAAAGCGGCTCATGGTTTAGCTACGGAGGCTCAAAACTCGCCCAAGGGCGCGATGCAGCCAAAGCAGTCATCGATGATAACCCCGAACTGGCAGAGGAGATCGAGGAAAAAATCATGGAAGCCCTGCACAACTCAACAAGCCAGCCCTCTAAAAAGTCAAAAATCAAGCCCAAATCCACCTCCAATAAAGAGGAAGAGGATAAATACTCAGACGACTCAGAGGAACTCGACGATGTTGACCTTGACGACGACTTCAACGAAGACTTCTCCCTCGAGGAAGATTAACCATCAATAAAAACTACAATCGAGGAACGCTCGTTGCCGCGGAAGCCCCCTCACCTCTCCACTGAGCATGAGAAATAATTCACTCCCTTAACTATCCACACGGCCAAATTAAATGGCCCGCTCCACACAACAAAGTCCAATAAGGCATCTCACGCCTCATTGGACTTTGCATTTACTCCACCATACTTTACCAACAAACTTTGCATGAGTAATCCTCAATAAACCTATAGGACAAACATCACACAAAAGGGGTCAGTAGATATTTCGGGTTGGTAAAGGTTGTGGACTAACCGTATAATGCGC
>CAMWLR010000007.1 GCA_947175215.1 uncultured Porphyromonadaceae bacterium | reverse complement strand
CCGCCCATGGCGGTGATGATGCGGTTGACCAGAGGGAGTCCGAGACCCGTACCACCGTTCTTGCGGGCACGGCCGGTGTCTACGCGATAAAAAAGGTCAAATATCCGTTTGATATGCTCAGGGGGTACACCTACACCATTGTCGGCAAAAGAGAAAATATGCTTGCCGTCTTTACTGTCGATCCATCTGAGTGAAATCTCATCACCCTCTGAATATTTAAGAGCATTGTTGACCAGATTCATTAACGCTATGGTCAGCAGCGACTGATGGGCGTTAACGTGACAGTCTGCGGGTATATCGATGTTGACTTTCATAGTGTTGACGATATGACCCTGGCGCATATCCTCGATGAGTTTCTCGGCTAACTGCCGCATATTTATCTCTGAGCAGTCGAGTTGAACCTGATTTTCGTCAAGCTGCATTACGGCATTAATATCGGTCACCAGGCCGGCAAGACGGTCAGCATTTTCCTGAATCCGTTGCAAGAAACGATGAGTTATCTCAGGGGGCATATCTTGGTTATTGAGCACTGTGTCGATATACCCTTTGATAATCCCCACGGGTGTGTTTAGCTCATGGCGGATATTCATTGTGATCTGTTTCTCATGGAAGACTTTCTCATTGATAGCATCCATCTTCTCTTGATAGACCCTCAGCAGGTTACGTGATACATCGCCCAGCTCATCGTTAGAGAACCTTGAAGTATCTGTTTTATCGGGGGCATTGTCATTGGCTATATCATTGGCAAAATCACGTAGCATGTAGACATTGCGGCACACGGCTTTGACCCCTAAATATGCCAGCAATGATGTCAGCAGACCGAGGATGATGACAACGATCCAGATAGTAGGGTCGATACTTAAAAAAGTCAGAACCTCACCTTCATACGGCAGGGCGGCCAGCGAGATGATCTGTTTGTCAGTGCTCGTCCTTGACCCGATCATATTCAAGTCATGGTCATAGACGAGATCTTTGATCTCATACGGGTCATTAACAGATATGAGATTCATCAGGTCGGGTATCGGCTTGCCATCCTCGTCATAGATGTCGATGGTTTTTGCCGGATTGTCAGCTATTATATTGCCATTGGCATCATAGACTGTTATACGCAGTGGAGTCAGGGTCGTGTTATCGGTAAACAGGCGTATGAATTCGACCGTACTCTGTAAGTCTACACCACGCTCATACGCCTCTATGACAGTGTTATTTACATTAAGCAGACGATTCTCAAGATTATCTCTCTGGCGCTGTTTCTCATGCGTGACAAAATAGCAGATAGTGATGCCGATGATGATCCACAGAAGGGTTATCAGCGGAATGAAAAGTTTCCAGTGTAGTTTCTTGAGAGCTACTGCCATCGGTAATAAACTTGAGGTAATTCAGGATAAAGGATAGGTCGGAGTTACTCGGCGTTGGCTTTAAGCCAGTCGGTGCGCACTTTGTCGGGGAGATGAGTTACCTTAAAATCTGAGAAACGGGCTTTGAAACCCTCTCCGTCAGGACAGGCGGCAAACATACCGATCTTTACCGGGTGGTTGGCCTCGACCCAGGCGTTGCGCATCATGATATAGTCTTTGTCATCAAAAGAGTAGAAAATCTCGACTGCATCAAGTCTGCGCACCGCTTTGATCCAGATGGCCTCTACCGGGCGGTCAAGTGCTATGACACTCCAGTCTGATGTCTTGTGTGTGACAACGGTGCTCAGATTATATTTACCGTCGACAAACTCTATGCCTGTCTTGATATAGTTTTCGTGATCAAGGCGGATCATCATTCCCGCCTGATCAAATCGTACCTTGTAGTCGCCCGAAATTTTGACTTTGGCCTCAAATTCGCCACCATACTCGGCGTAATAAAACGGTGCGTCATCGACAGTGAACCCATAGTGTGAGATCCGCCAGTAATCACTTTTTGGAGTGACGTCCATTATCAGAGCGTTATCCTTTATCTCCCAGTTGGCAGGTTCGTTAAACCAATTCATTTTTTCGAGAGTCTGTGCGCCGACAGTGTTGACTGTGAGGATAAGCAGACCGACAATCAATATATTCTTCATGAGAGTTTTTGTTATATATTGCAAAGATAATAAATATAAGGTAATACGTCAAATCATGAGGGAATATTGCGGAGTCATCTTGTCTGTGTCGCAAAAAAACGTCTGAGCATATATATACCCGCTGCAGTTAGGATAATGCTGATGATTACCCCGGTGACTTCAATACCCGAAGTCATATCGGCACCAAAGGTATCTATACCTGTGGCAGATGCCGCCTCGATCGCCTGGCCGGAGCGGTTGTTGCTGATATACTCCGAAATAACGACAATCGAGTTGTTGCAGACATGCAGTATTATTGGTAACCAAAGTGATTTGCTCCACCACAGCAGGTATCCGAAAAACGCGCCGAGCAATATTCGTGGCACGAGTCCGAAGAGCTGAAAATGGAATGCGCTAAATATAAACGCCACCAGCCAGATGACCACATGCATATTCATCCCGGTCTGACCGAGTATACGTTGAAATGCTCCTCTAAACAGCAGCTCTTCGCTGAATCCGGCTAATACCCCGACGATCAGCACCGAGACGATCAGCGAGGTGATACTCGCCCCGTTCATCAGTATCGAGGTGGTGGCACGTGCCGCTTCCTCGAGCTGACGGAAATATTGTTCGGGGCCGGCCATTGATGCCGGCAACTGCCAATTCTCATTCCAATGTATGACTGCATTCATTGCCGGTATCGCGCAGATAAGTGTAGCAATGCTGAGAAGAATGGGGCGCAGGTCGGGGAAACGATCGACACACAGCAGGCGTGCCGGCAAACGGGTCACGATCATAGCCGTACCGATCGCCGGGCAGATAAAGATCAATAGATCCTGTATCACTACCGAAATTTTTATCGCAGCCTCGGGCTTGTTCACAATCTTCGGAATAAAGGGTAATATTACCCCCGATACGATCAGGAAGAAGATAAAGAAACAACCCAACAGAGCCAGGGCCATACCCGGTCGTTGCAATCTAAACGATGTTGATACGCCTTCTGGGGCGCGAGTTCTGCTGTCAGCTATCATAAATTTGATTACAGTTTGATATAAAAATCTTTGACGAGAGAATAATATTGGGGGGTAAAAGCGCCATCCCCGTCGGTGAGTGAGAGATGCTCCGTTACACATTGGTCGCATGAAGAGTGATCACTACGTGAGAGCTCGACCAGGATTCTGCGTGGCGGTTTACGGCTGACGGTCGTCACACGTGTCAGACGCGTTAAAGTGAGGCCGTTTAGCGTGCCTTTATATATGACCTCTTCCTCTCGTTCGGCAGGTAGGATCAGCGAGAGGATGCCATGGGATGTCATCAGGTTGCAGGCTACCTCAAGGAGCGAGTCGAGGGTCAGTGCAGACTCATGTCGGGCTGTATCGCGTAGCGCGTCAGGTGCATGCTCCCCGTTTGTAAAAAACGGCGGATTACTAACCATCAGGTCAATACTCTCGGGCTTAATCTTAGGCCATATTTCGATAAAATCTCCGTTTGTGAGTCTCAATCGGTCACTCCAACGCGATGCGGCGAAGTTTTCGGATGCTTCCGCCGCCGCATCGGTATCAATCTCGATAGCCTCAATCATAGCTGTTTCGCAACGTTGAGCAATCATCAATGCTATGAGGCCCGTGCCGCAACCCACATCGAGAACACGCAGCTTGGCCGTATTCTTGTCTCCTCTGTCAGGTATCCTACACCACGCCCCGAGCAGCACACCGTCTGTGCCGACTTTCATGGCGCTGCGACAGTTGACAACGTCAAACTGCTTGAAGCGGAAACAGGTCTCGCGTCCGGGATTACGCATGGTTAAAAACTGATGGTCAGCTAAAAATCACCTGCAAAGTTAGTCAAAATCGGTGGAAATTTGTTTATCATGGTGAGAATAGTTAAATTTGAACAAAATTAGAGACAATGATAATCAATTCCGCCAGATTCGTAATAAGTAACACCACGGCCAAAAGTTGCCCTGATGAGATGCGTCATGAGTTTGCCTTTATCGGCCGCTCAAATGTCGGCAAGTCATCACTGATAAACATGCTGACTAACAACAAGGGGCTTGCCATGACTTCTGCTACCCCGGGCAAAACCTTGCTGATAAACCATTTCCTTGTCAATGATGAGTGGTATCTCGTTGATTTGCCGGGATATGGTTTTGCCCGCCGCAGTAAAGAGGGTAGGGCCGAGATCTCACGTATCATCAAGGATTATATCCTCAACCGACAGCAGATGACCTGTCTGTTTCTTCTTATCGACGGTCGACACATGCCCCAGAAGATAGATATGGAGTTTATGAGATGGTTGGGTGAAAACGGTGTGCCGTTTTGCATCGTGTTTACCAAACTTGATAAGATGTCATCATCTGCAGCAAAGAAGGTTACCGGCGACTATTGCGCGCAATTACTTGAGGAGTGGGAAGAGTTGCCGCCGATCTTCAAGAGCAGTTCGGTTGATAAGCGTGGCCGCAGCGAGATACTTGATTATATCGATCAACTGTTAAAACTTCCCCTCGAAACTGCCGACGCTGAGTAAACAACACGACCACCTCAGACGTTAAAGTTATAAACGAAAGAAAAATTTAACCTAAAAAACTTACGACGATGGACTTTAACGATATCAAAAACTTTGCTTCGAGCGAAAAACTTGGTGATCTCAAGGATAAGGCAGCCTCTCTCAAGGATAAAGCCGGTGAGGTGGCACACACAGTTGCCGATAAGGCTGCCGAAATCGGTAAAAGCGTCAATATCGACAGTGTAAAATCTGTTGCAGATAAGGTTGGCGAGGGTGCCAAGAAGTTTGCCTCGGCTATTGACCATTTGCCCGGTGCGGCTGTTGATGCTGCCGATAAGAATAAGGTAGATAATTGCGAGGTAAAACAGGATACTCGCATGCTCAACAATAATCCCCGCAATACTGACATCGAGATGCCTTGAAAATTCCCGACATATAACAGGCAACCGCCTCGCTTGATAATACGGCGAGGCGGTTGCCTGTTATAGAGGGATACCTCTCAGAGAGGTTAAATCAAGAGGCAAGAGACATTACCATCGGTTGTAATGCACGGCCTCAGGATTCCATTTATCTTTGGGTTGATGCTCGCCCTCGGGATAGCCGACAGGTACAACGGCCAACGGGATGATGTGAGCAGGTAATCCAAGACGCTCAGACACCGCCTCGACACGTTCTTTGGTTGGGTAAACACCGGTCCAGACTGCGCCTAAACCAAGCGAGTGTGCGGCAAGCAGCAGGTTCTCGGTCGCTGCGGATACGTCTTGAATCCAATATGCGGGTTCTTCGGGGTAAGCCTTTGACAAGTCTCCGCAAGGGACGATGGCAAGAGAGGCGTGCTCTAACATCTTGGCATAGGGGAGTACCTCTGCAAGAGAGTCGAGCGATTCGCAATTGTCTATAACGATAAACTGCCAGGGCTGTTTGTTGACAGCCGTGGGGGCTGACATTGCGGCCTTAAGGAGCAGTTCGACGGTATCTTTGGGAATAACGCGATCAGGCTGATACTGACGTATGCTGGTGCGCGTCATGATGTTTTCGAGGGCTATGTTATTGTTGTCCTCTATACCGTGGGCGTTAGTGCCGCCGTTTGAGTTACAGGAGGTCATAGTGATTATTGCTGTTGCTATAAGTGCCGCTACGAGCAGCAGTTTTTTTAGTTTCATTTCTATAATTATAACGTTTAAGGATATACAATGGTTGTCTTAAAATCAGTGCCGGCTCGCTCTTAAAGCAGGTGTTGGTTTCACCGTTAAATCAATGGAGCTACCGCCGGAGTTTCCGGTAGCAGCTCCATTCTCTATGCAAGCTGTGAATTAAGGGTCAGATCAACAGCACAAGGGTATGATTATTTACCCTGGTGCTCATATTTGAGGGTCATGGTGGGCTGGTCGCAAACCTCTGCCGGGCCGAAGTACTGGATCGGGCCGGGATAAACGTATGAGGTATTGATTGCCCAGTCGTCACGCTTAGAGGCGAACTTCAGGAAGGGGGCACCGTTGAGGCGAACGAGAGCTTTCTGAATAACGGGTTTCATCTTGCCGTGGCGACGCTCCATGTTCATCATCATGGTGATGGGTATACCGCCGGCGATCCACTGCACCGAGGGTTTTGTGAGGTTACGCACAGATGACATATAACCGGTCACACCGGCCTTAATCAGGCATGCGGCATTGTAGCCCAGTGCGTAACAATAATCGGCATCGAAGTTAGAGGGGTCTGCGCAGCGGCCTTCGTAACCGAAGAAGTGGTGCAGGGCGGCAAACTTGCCGTTGAATTTACCCTCGGCAGCCCACTGTGCCAGACGCTTGCCTACCATCTCAGAGAGAAGTTTCTCGGTCTCGATGAGCGAAACCTGTACGTTGCCGTGGGGGTCGCGATCGAGGCTGAGCTGACGGGCTACGCCAAGAGGGAGTGACTCGTAAACAGCGGCATTCTCGTCAGAGAGATGCTTGATGATATATTCGCGCTGATCGGCGGGATCAACGGCGGCAAACTCTGCGGCGTTCTTGGCCAGCAGATCATTGAGCTCGGCGATAAGACGTTTCATCGCAGGGATAAACTCGATGAGACCCTCGGGTACGAGGACAGTACCGAAATTCATGCCGCGGTCAGCGCGTGTGGCCACAATGTCTGCGATATGATCGACAACCTGCTGCAGGCTCATATCTTTCTCCTCAACCTCCTCAGAGATGATACAGATGTTGGGCTGGGTCTGCAGGGCGCACTCCAGGGCGATGTGACTTGCCGAGCGGCCCATGAGTTTGATAAAGTGCCAGTATTTCTTGGCCGAATTGCAGTCGCGCTGGATGTTACCGATAACCTCAGAGTATACCTTGGTGGCGGTGTCAAAACCGAATGATGTCTCGATCACATCGTTCTTGAGGTCACCGTCGATAGTCTTGGGACAGCCGATCACCTGTACGCCGGCGTTGATTTCTTTGTAGTACTCGGCAAGCACGGCGGCGTTGGTATTAGAGTCGTCACCGCCGATGATCACGAGAGCCGAGATGTTGAGCTCCTTAAGAATCTCGAGGCCTTTGTCAAACTGCTCTTTGGTCTCGAGTTTGGTGCGGCCTGACCCGATGATGTCAAAACCGCCGGTGTTGCGGAACTCGTCTATAATCTTTGATGTCAGCTCGACATACTGATGGTCTACAAAACCGCCGGGGCCCATGAGGAAGCCATAGAGTTTAGAGTCCTTATTAATTTTCTTTATACCGTCATAGAGACCGCTGATCACGTTGTGACCGCCGGGGGCCTGGCCTCCTGAGAGGATCACGCCTACATGGACGGGTTTTGAGGGAGCTGTGGCTGAGGTCTTCTCGAATTTAAGTTCGGGCAGACCGTAAGTGTTGGGGAAGAGTTGCTTGATTTCTTCCTGGTCGGCTACCGACTGTGTGGCGTGGCCTTCAACGGGCTTCACTGCCCCGGTAAGCACGATAGGGAGTTTGGGCTGGTAAGCAGCACGGGCTTTCTGCAATGCGCTTTTCTTCATTGTTTTGGATATATCTGTTGGGATTATTTGATTCTACCTTACAAAGTTACGAAATAATACGGAAAGAGGGTTGTTAAAATATCCTAACCGGGCTTTGTTCCCGCGAGTGCCACAACTGCCGGTACGTCGCGCAGGTATTTGGCAGCTACCTGCTGTATACGTTGAGGTGTCATCTTGAGTGCCTCAGCAAAACGTCTGGCGTATGTCTCAGGGGGGAGAGACCCGGCGATGATCTGCTCCCTGAAGTTAGAGATGTAAAACGGAGAGTCAAGCACTCCGGCGAGCCCCGAGAATATAATATTCCTGACTATCTCCATTTCCTCTGAGGATATCAACTCTGTCGCAAGACGGTCAATCTCCTTTTTTATCTCGCCGATAACGGCAGGTGTGTAGGCGTTGTCACACTCACATGAGATTGAGATGGCGGTCAGCTCCGGTTCGGGCACCATCGCGGCCCTTATCCCGTATGTATACCCTTTATCTTCACGGATATTTGACATGAGACGGCTGCCGAAATATCCTCCGAGTGTGACCACAGCAAAGCGTAATGCCTCGTAGTCAGGATGGTCTGGGTTGATGGTCGGTATCTGATATATGATACCGGTCTGTAATGAGCCGGGTATCTCCTCATACACCTCGACAATATCAGTCGGAGCGAGGGGTGTGACCAAACGACGTCTGACCTGATGCGCGGTAGTCTCGTAAGAAGCAATCTGTGAGGCGAGCCCCTTAACAGACTCAATGATAGACTGCTCAATCTTACCTGATAAGAAGATGATCGGTCTATTGGTTAACACGGCTGATGAATAGACTTTAACCATATCATCGCGCGATATATTATTGATCATCTCAGAGGTGATGTCTGTGGCTTGCGGATGGTCGTTACCAAACAGAGCCTGTCGAGCGATTATGTTGGCACGGTATGCAGTGCGCCGCGCCAATACTTCTTTCTCTGCCGCACACTTCTTCTTGATGCTCTCAAGTGTTTCGGCCGGGAATGTAGGCGTGGTTATGATCTTACCCAACAGAGGGATCACTTTGTCAGCAGTGTCGTTGAGAAAATGGAGTGTAACCAGCAAGGCGTGAGGATAGGGTGTGACTTTGAGCCAGGCGCCGTTTGATTCGAGTATGTCTGAGACCTCCTTACCTGACAGTCCCTCGCATCCCTCTGACAGCATATAAGTGAGCAGCATAAATGGCGCAGGGTTATCGACATCTGCCTGTCCGACAGGCCAGAGCAATGTGAGACGCGACACCGGCTCTTCGCCCGAGTCGAGAATATAAAGCTGTATATCACCGTGTAGCCGTGTATCGGTGAATGTCGGCAATGTAAGTGAGGTAAAATCGGTTATAGCAGGAGGGGTAAGGCGATCAGGCATGAAGATAGTTTTTGAGTGAATTGGAGGGCTTGATCACTTCTCATCTGAGAGAAACATTTTGCGGGCAGCCTCGAGATCGGCGGGAGTATCTATGCCGATGGTTTGCCTGTCTGTTATCGCCACGCGGATGTTGTAGCTGTTTTGCAGCCAGCGCAATTGTTCGAGCGACTCGGCGAGTTCGAGTGACGACTGGGGCAGTGAGGTGATTTTGCGCAATATCCCGATGCGGAACGCATACATACCGATGTGGGTGAAGTAACTCCCCTTTGCAGGCCATTCCGCACGATCAACGCCGCGCATATACGGGATTACCGAGCGGCTAAACATCATCGCGTTGTTGTTATTGTCGATGATGACTTTAGGCTTGTTGGGATTCTCAAGTCCCTCATACGATCCGTCGTGCGGATAGGGGAGGGCGAGCGTGGCGATTTCGGTCTCCTCATCGGCGAAGCAATCCATAATGAGTCTGATCTGACCGGGATCGACAAAGGGCTCGTCACCCTGGATATTTATGACGACATCGGCATCGCTCATAAGGTTGTCATACGCCTCAAGGCAACGGTCAGTGCCACTGCGATGGCGGTCAGATGTCATCACGGCAACACCGCCAAAAGATGTCACCGCGTCATAGATACGCCTATCGTCAGTAGCTACTGCGAGATTGTCAAGGACAGAGGCGACACGTGAGTAAACACGTTGGATTACAGGTTTGCCGCAGAGATCGGCGAGGGGTTTACCCTCAAATCTTGTCGAGGCATACCGGGCCGGGATGATACCAATAAATTTCATTTTAGCGTATCAAGTGCGAGAGTTATGAAAGATGAGGGGTCGGGAGCATCGAGAATAGCCCCGGAGATTTCGATACCCTCGATGCCGGTAGCGATGACCGAGGGGTAAAGATCTACGGGGATATTACCTGAGGCAACGGGATGAATCCCGGTCTTGAGAGATTTTAGTGTCTCCATAAATAAGATGTAAAAGTTGACGAGATTACCGTCGGCCGGGGCCTGTATCACCATATAGTCGACATCGAGGCCGGTCAGTTCGCCGGCAAGAGAACTGTCTGCGCAGGTTACGCCGAGAATGGCGTGAGGCCCGAGTTTCTCGCGCGCCTCGATTACAGACCCGCGTGTCCATGAGGTGAGATGCAGGCCGTGAATACGCAGACGGTCGACCAGCTCGGTATTGTTATCGAGAATCAGTATTACATCGTTGTCGCGACACACGGGGATCACCTCCTCGACAGTGGCGTCATCGGGTGTGCCGGTGAGTCTTATCCATCGGCATCCGGCATTTATGGCTACCTCAACCTGCTCTTTGACAGTATGGATCGGTGAGGTGACAGTGGCAAATTGCAACATATTTATATACGATAAGTTAAGAATGCGTCAAGTCAGCGCTTGCGCAATATGGCGCAAATTTCTAAAATAATCACGAAATCTGCAAGCGGAATAAAAAAAACTCCTTATATTTGCATTTCAAAAATCACAACATTCGTTATGGCTGAAAAAATCGAAGCAGATAAGCCCCGTGAGGAAAAAGGGCTGAGTTTTGTTGAGCAAATGATTGTAGATGACCTCAAAGAGGGTAAGAACGGAGGTCGCTTGCAGACCCGTTTTCCGCCCGAACCTAACGGTTATCTGCATATCGGCCACGCCAAAGCAATATGTATGGACTTCGGAGCTGCCGAGAAATTCGGCGGGAAATGTTTCCTGCGTTTCGATGACACCAACCCTATAAAAGAGGATACCGAGTATGTCGATGCTATCCGCGAGGATATCCACTGGCTCGGTTTTGACTGGGGAGAGAATGAGCGTTACGCCTCAGACTATTTCCCTCAGCTCTATGATCTTGCCGTAAGGCTGATCAAAGAGGGGCATGCTTATGTCGATGACCAAACCTCAGAGGAGATCGCTGCACAGAAGGGTACGCCCACCACTCCCGGCGTCAACAGCCCTTATCGTAACCGTTCGGTCGAGGAGAATCTCGATCTGTTTGAGCGGATGAACAAGGGTGAGTTTGAGGAGGGCTCGCGCGTGCTGCGAGCCAAGATCGATATGGCATCGTCAAATATGCACTTCCGTGACCCGATCATGTATCGTATCATTAAGACCCCTCATCACCGCACCGGTACGCAGTGGAAGGTCTACCCGATGTATGATTTCGCCCACGGTCAGAGTGACTTCTTTGAGGGTGTGACCCACTCGATCTGCACTCTCGAGTTTGTGCCTCACCGTCCGCTCTACGACTACTTTGTCGACTTCCTTTCAGACGGCACTTACCGCCCGCGCCAGATAGAGTTTAACCGTCTCAATCTTACCTACACCGTGATGAGCAAACGCAAGCTGCTGCAGCTCGTCAAGGAGGGACTCGTGGCCGGATGGGACGACCCGCGTATGCCGACCGTATCGGGTATGCGTCGCCGAGGTTTCACACCCAAAGCTATCCGTAATTTTATCGACCGTATCGGCTATACCAAGATTGAGGAGGCGATGATCTCTGTATCACTGCTCGAGCATGCAGTACGTGAGGATCTCAACGCCATCGCTACACGAGCCATGGCCGTGATGAATCCTGTCAAGGTTGTCATTACCAATTACCCCGAGGGTCAGACCGAAATGGTCGAGATGGAGAATAATCCCGAAGATCCCGCAGCCGGGACACACAAGATGCCGTTCACGCGCGAAATATTTATCGAGGCTGATGACTTTATGGAGAATCCCCCCAAGAAGTTCTTCCGTCTCGCCCCCGGCGGTGAGGTACGTCTCAAAGGTGCATATATCATCAAGTGTGAGGATGTGGTCAAAGATGCCGACGGCAATATCGTTGAGATACATTGCACCTATGATCCCGAGAGCCGTAGCGGTATGGCCGGCGCAGCCCGTAAGGTCAAAGGAACCCTCCACTGGGTATCTGCTCAGCATGCCGTTGATGCTACCGCCCGTATCTATGACAGATTGTTTGATGTCGAGAATCCCTCGGCAGAGGAGGGTGATTTCCGCGATCTGCTCAATCCCGATTCGCTTAAGGTTATCGAGGGTATCAAGGTTGAGCCGTTTATTGCCGAGAATGCCCGACCCGGTGAGAAATTCCAGTTCCAGAGAATCGGTTACTTTACCCCCGATAAAGACTCTACTCCCGACCGGTTGATCTTTAACCGCACTATTGCACTCAAGGACAGCTGGGAGAAGGCTATGAAGAAGAATGTATAACGACGACGAGGCCCGTAAATCTGACGAAGAATATATGCGCTCGCTCTACGACCGATTCCGCAAGGAGGTCGAGAGCGGCGCTGTTATTGACTATTACGAAATAAACGAGCTGCTCGACATCTATGACTATGCTCAGGACGAGGGTGATGCGATGGTGCAGATGTTTGTATTCCTGACAGCATCACGTCTCTATCCTGACAACCATGAGTTTGACGAGCGTATGGCTTTCTTTTTATCTTACGTGTCGCAAGATGCAGCCTCTGATATGGCAATGCGCGGTGGCCGTCGTGATACTCCGTTATGGGATGTCTTGCAGATGGGTGTCAAGAATTATCCCTCGGGAGACCCGGAGGGAGATCTTGACCGTATATTGACAAAATATGATAAGCTCGATTGTGAGTCTGTCTTAAAGATCATCGACTTGCTGCGTGAGCTTGATCGTCGTGATCTGCTTGTCAAATATTATCCCCGGCTGAGCAAAAGGGCAGAGGATTCACGAGGACTTGCTTTTGAGGTAGCCGAAAGTCTTAAGGAGGATGACGCATATCTCGAGGAGGCACGCCGGGTGGCCGAGGAGTTGACACGGCTCGAACCGTTTAATATCGAGGCCTGGCTGTTGCTGGCCCGTATTGAGTTTGGCCTGTCGCACACCGACGATGCCCTGGCTGCAGTTGACTATGCTCTTGCCATAGATCCGGATCATTTCAATGCCCGTCTGACCAAGGGTGTGATAATGGTGGTGATGGATGACAAGCGCAGCGAGTCAATAGAGATACTTGAGGAGATCTTATCAAAAGATCCTCTCAACAATTATGCCCTCGAGGGGCTTGCTGAGGCTTATATCAGAGATAAACGTATCAAGGAGGCTTGTGACATATATGCCGTGATGTTATGCAACGGCATTAACACCGCCGGCAATATCGACCCGATGTCGGTTATCGCCGAACTCGCCCCTGAGAATCTTGATGATTATCTTGAGATGGCTTATCACAGGCTAAAGGTGCCTGCCGCTAACTGGCGTACCCTGATAATGGGGCTAATGGAAAAGGATAAGTTGAAACTCGCAGGCCGTGTGGCAGACTATTATTACACCCGGGCAGGCGCTGATGAGGGGCGCGAGTTTTATCTGCATATTTTATATGACTCGGGGATGCACGAGCGCTATGTCGAAGTCTTTGAGGAACTGTCAGGCGGTAAGATTGATTTGTCGCTTGCTCCACCTTACCTCACTGCAACCGATTATATCTTGTTAGCCTGCATCTATTTGCGATTAGGGCGCCGGGATGATGCAGTGAGGGTCTGCAAGCAGATTGAGACAGATAAGCATTCGGGAGACTCTATTGATGATTTCTTTAAGCAGCGTGGTATAAAACTGACGGCGCGGCTGATACGCGCGATTGCAGCAAGTGATGAATTGCCCGAGAATCTTAAAAATTTCGACCCGCTCGCGATAGATTTCAGTCAGTAATCTCCTCCTGACAATAAGCATTATAAAAAAGCTCCGCAACAACAGTCTGAGTCGTTGCGGATTTTTTTTATGAGGTGAGTTAGCCGGGTTGTTTTGAAGATGCTTACGCCTCGGTGAAGAATGATGTGAAGCTGTCGCGCTCCTGTTCGGGAATACCTTCAACCTCTTTCTGTGTCCTGATAGCCTTGATGAGGAAAGCCATATTACGGGCCAGGTTACGCATCGTCTGCAACCCCTCGAGGTCGGCCTCGACATCTGCGGCAGTAAAGCCGTGTACCTCATTCCAATATGTCGAGGATGCCACAGGCATTGAGGCTATGGTGAAATACTTGTTTATCTCCTCAAAGGCAGATGTACTGCCGGCCCTGCGTGATGAGACGACGGCTGCCCCGACTTTCATCGCTTTGGGTACGGTCGTGGCCGAGCTGTAAAAGAGGCGGTCGAGAAATGACAGTACCTGCCCGTTGCTCCCGGCATAGTAAGTCGGTGTGCCGACAATGATACCATCCGCTTCGGCCAGTTTGGGGGATGTCTCATTGACAGCATCGTTAAACACGCACTTACCGTGCGAGCGGCAATAGTTGCATGCGATACATCCGCGGATGTCTTTATTGCCGATATTTATGCGTTCGGTCTCTATACCACACTCTTTGAATGTTTTCTCGACTTCGTCAAAGGCGCGTGCCACGCATCCTTTGAGTTGCGGGCTACCGTTAACTAACAATACTTTATATCCTTCGGTCATAATGATATGTGTTGAAAAGCGATTCTTTATGAATTATATGATTAAGAGAGTCTTTATGGTAAAAACAATGATGTGAATGCTCTGTCAAGGCGCGGGATAGGGTCAGAATAGTGGTCGCCGGGAACTGACTGAAATCCAACTTTTATCCCGGCATCACTGAGCAGAGTGACGATTTCATCGGTATTGTGGCCGACGGTGTTGAACTCCCGGACATTAGATTTAGACTCCTTAGATCCGAGCAGAAAATATCCCCTGCCGGTTTTAGGCGGGATGGCGAGTCGTTGCATCCATTCGAGAAAACCCTCGTACCAGAAAGATCCCGATAGGGATGCTATGTTGTGGAATGTATCGCTAACCATCCATTGCCACAGTGCAAACAGACCGGACATAGATACACCGATGAGTGAGCGGTTAGGTTTCTCACTCATACCGATGTGAGACTCGATTGCCGGTGTAACGGTTGTCTGAAGTAAGTTGAGAAACTCTGGAGATTGACCTTTGAAGTCCTCAGTGCCGCGTGGCACACCTTTTGCAGGCCACGGGCTGAAAACATTCTGCCAGTCCATGCCGGTTATCACGACAATGCTCACACCATATTTAAGAGATGCTTGCTCTATCCAGTCGGCAAGCATATCCATCGGGTATAGGATATAGGCGATGTTCCCCGGAGTCTTGGCAATACTGCACAGACAGTCGAGGTTTGCGATGCTAAGTCTCTGTATCATAATATTTCATCATATCTGGCATAGCCGTGAATCCAGACGACTGATATACCGGCTTACCTTGATCGGTAGTTTCGAGATATATCTTTGCGGCTTTGTGTCGTTTTGACACGGCAATAAGCCTGTCTATTATTTTATGAGCGATACCATTGTTGCGATATGGCTCGCGGACATATATATTCATAAGATAGGCGCACCTGCCATCGGGATTGTCGGGTGACGGGAGCTCGTCACTGAAGCAGACTGACCCGCAACCTGCCTCCTCTCCGCCATACAGTGCCTTAACTGCATAATGCGTCCCGTCGGCGATATGCGTGAGATAATAGCGACGGTTGGCATCGAGCAAAGTTTGTGACGCAGGTTGCTCAAATACATTGGCGATAACTTCTGCTCGCCAAAGCATCAGATCATTAATGTCGGTAACGGCGATTAAGTCAATGGTAGGGTAAGGATGTGTCGGTCTTATGTTCATTAAATCTTACGGTTTTGTCCGCTATTATATAAATGATTTGCGAGGCGGTTAGGTTCACCATATACCCAAAAACAGAACACTCCCGCGTAGATTGTGAATATCTACACGGGAGAGGAATAATGGTTACCCGTTAAAGCGGGTTGAGTCAGATTGTCTACTATTAATATTGTCGTATATTATCAGTCGACCAGACCGCGCTGATGGAGGAGCGCGTCAGGGGTTGGGGTGCGACCGGCAAAGCTCTTATAGAGCTCCATGGGATCTTGTGATGCACCGCTCTCGAGGATATGCTTGATCTTGCCGGCAAGTTCGGGATTGAATACTCCCTGCTCGCGGAACAGTTCATAGGCATCCGCATCAAATACTTCGGCCCAAAGATAGGTGTAGTAGCCTGATGCGTAACCGTCGTCACCAAAGATATGCTTGAAGTAGGGTGAACGATAGCGGAAAGTGAGTTGTGAGGGCATACCCAGTTTCTCGGCAACCTGTTTCTCGAACGCATCAACATCTACATCTCCGTCAGGATTGAGACGACCCCAGTTGAGGTCAAGAAGGGCTGCCCCGGCCAATTCGGTCGTCATGAAGCCCATGTTATGCTGAGATGCGGCATTGATCTTGGTTACGAGTGAATCAGGGATAAGTTCACCCGTCTTGTAATGGTGGGCGTAAACTTTAAGCATCTCTGGGTCAAATGCCCAATGCTCGTGGAACTGTGAGGGGAACTCGACAAAGTCGCGGTCGACAGATGTGCCGCTCTGGCTCTTGAGAGGCACGCGTGACAGCATACCATGCAGGGCATGGCCGAACTCATGGAACATTGTCTGCACATCATCGATACTAAGCAATGCGGGGGCGTCGGCTGTGGGGGGCGCGAAGTTGCCGACGTTATAGATGATTGGGCGCTCAACGGTGCCGTCGGGATTGACCCATGAGGTTTTTAGTTCTTCCATCCATGCGCCCTGACGTTTAGAGGCACGGGTAAAGTAGTCGGTCATAAACACGGCCAGGTGCTCGCCGTTCTCATCCCTGACGTCATAGACTTTGACATCGGGGTGATATTTGGGGGCATCGGGCATCTCCTCGAAAGTAAGCCCATAGAGGCGGTTGGCCATGGCAAAGATACCATTGCGCACCGAGTCAACTGCAAAGTAGGGACGGATCTCAGCTTCGTTGAGGGCGAAGTCGCGCTGACGCACCTTCTCGGCGAAGTAATAGTAATCCCAGGGTTCGATAGAGAATGTATTCCCCATGTCATTGCTGAGCTGCTGCATGGTTGCCACCTCTTGGGCAACCTTAGCCTTGGCGGGGACGAAGATTTTCATCAGCAGGGCTTCGGCTGCTTCGGGGGTCTTTGCCATCTTGTCAGCGGTCATATATGAGGCGAAGTTCTTATAACCGAGCAGAGCTGCCTTTTTGGCGCGGAGTTTGAGGATGTCGTTGATGACGGGACGGTTGTCGTTGTCGCCGGTGGTGGCGTTGGTGGTGTAACCTTTCCACATTTTCTCGCGCAGGTCGCGGTTGTCGGCATATTGCAGTACGGCCAGACGGCTAGGAGCGTGCAGTGTAAACACCCATTTACCCTCTTTACCGCGAGCTTTGGCCTCGGCAGCCGCGTTGTCGATTGTTGTCGAGGGGAGACCGGCCAGGGCATCCTTGTTGTCGACGACGATCTCAAAGGCATTGTTTGCGGCCAGCAGGTTCTTGTTATATTTGAGGTAGAGGTCGGTGAGTTTGGTGTTGACCTCTTTGAGTTCGTTCTGCTTGTCGGGTGAGAGAAGGGCACCGCGGCGTACAAAGGCGGTATAAGTATCGTTGATGGCACGACGTTCGTCGAGGGGTTGATTGACTGTGTCAATGTTTTCATAGAGGACACGTACACGGTCAAACAGGGCCTGGTTCATCATCATCTCGTCGGTGAACGCTGTATATCTGGGCATCAGCTTCTCGTTGACTTCGGTTAACTCGGGCGATCCGTCGGCCTCGGTGAGGGCAAACATCACCGACACCACGCGGTCGAGTGTGGGGCTGAGATTGTCGAGAGGCAGAATGGTGTTTGCAAATGTCGGCGCATCGGGGTTTGATGTGATAGAGTCGATGGCCGCTTTTGCCTCGGCGATACCGGCATCGAATGCGGGCTCATAATCCGAGATCTGAATATCTTCAAACGGAGGGATTCCGTAAGGGGTGTCGTAAGCCTTCATAAAGGGGTTCTCTCTATTTTGCTTTCCGCATCCCGAAAGTAAAACCGCTCCGGCAGCTGCCATGCAGCAGAATCCGTAGATGATTGGTTTCATAAGCAACAGGTTGGTTTATAGGTGAATAATTGTTATATTCGTGTTATTTACGGTTAATAAGGTCGATACCTTTGAGATTACGGTCGACCTTTGAGGCGTTTTCTGACCAGAGAAACCGAGCCTCGATGGGGTAATGGTCTGAACGGTCAAATCCGTACCGGTAATAATCAACGGCATCTAACGCGCCACGATAGAGTATATGATCGATCTGAAAGTAGAACCGGTTGGCGTGATAGGTGATCACAGGCCCGCAACCGGCCATGGCGAATGCGCTCTTGAAGTCATCTTTACACATCTGCCGGTAAGCGTATGAGTCGGGGATGTCGTTGAAATCGCCGGTGACGATCACATTATCGACCCCGAGCGAGTCGATCTGATTGCGTATCAGGTCGACCTGACGAGCTCGGGTGATAAAGGCCCGCGAGAGTTTTGACAGCAATTGGGTCTTTGCTCCGGCGAGAGCCTTACGCCCTCCTTCCCCCTCGGTGATTTCTTGATATAGAGCTTTATCCGAACTGTTGAGGCCGATAGACTCAAGGTGCGCGGTAACTAACAGGGTGCGATGGCCTTGTATCTCAGCGATCGCAGCGACATAATATGCCGTCTTGTCTGAGAGGGGGATGGTGTTGACTTTATATAGTGGGAATTTCGAGAAAATCACTATACCTTTGGTATAGATGTTGTAATGGTAGCGTGAGTTGACCGAGTCGAGCAGGGCTTTGGAGATAATACGTTGCGTAGGCTCGAATGATATGTGACACTCCTGCATACAGACGATGTCCGGGTCTTTCTTGAGAATGTATGAGAGCGTGGGGTTGGATGTACCGATGATTCCCTCTTTGGTCAACCCCGTTATGTCACTCACACCGAGTATCGGTTTGCGGTAATCATACAGACCATAGACGTTATAGCTCATTATGGTAAAACTGCGATCTTCTTGGGCCGTGGTGAGCTTGGTCTTGGAGAGGTTGATCGGGCAGAAGTTAAGGATCGGGCCCAGACATATCAGTATCGTAACACCGGGTATTATGGCCATGATTCGGTCGAAGATAACTGTAACACCGAGTGCGAGCAGTACCAGCATAAGCCATATCGGGAAGCTCATGGCAAATATTGCCGGCAGGCATGATGTCGCCGGATTGACCACACCTCCGTATCCTGACACTATCGTGACAATCCCTAAGAGAGATAGTGCTATATAACAGCATATCACGATAAATTTCTTAATTCTCTGTTTAGTCACCGGTATGATACTTTATTTGAGGAATGATTGTTAAAACTCTTGTGAAGATTAAAAAGCTCGAGTCGTTCGGGTTCTGACAATGAGGCGAAACCAGACTTTCCGGCTTTGCTGATGAGTGCCCGCTGACGGGTAACGATTCTGGCTTTTTGCATGGCACGCTCAACGATAATGCGGTCCCGTATTTTTACTACTACGGCTATAACGAGTCCGGCTATAACCCCGCCTAAATGTGCGGCTGTACTTGCCGAGAATGTGCGGCTGCCGGCAAACATTGTGATGACCGCTATCAATGCCACCCATTTGAGTTTGACATTGCCAAACAATAACATATCAAGTCGGCGAGACGGAGAGAGCACGGCAGCGGTCAATGTCACGGCTATCACCGAGGCCGATGCCCCGGCAAGTATGCTTGCTTTATCGTCAGAGAGAGTCTGTGTGAGCATAAACATCAGTCCGCCTGTGAGACCTCCGGCAAGATATGTCAGAATGGTTAGTCGCCCGTTACCTCTCAGCGTTGGGCCGAACCCGACAAGCCATAGCATATTGACCGTGAGGTGGACAAAACTGATATGGGTAAACATATATGTTAAGATCGTCCACGGATGCGACATTACCCTATGGAGATCAGACGGCAACGATAGCAGGGATGTAAGATAATCCGGCATACCGGGGAATAATCCGCGTGATAACCAGCAACCGAGCATGACGAGGTAGATCGCCAGGTTGGCGATTACCAGAGTCAGTGTGGCGCGGGCTGATGAGGTCAAAACAATGGGTCGTTATTATCAATAATACATCATTCTGATGGTGCCGTTCTTCTTCCACCACAACAATATTAGCAACCCGATGAGCATCCCGCCGAGATGTGCGAAGTGTGCCACCGTATCGGCCTGATTGTTATAGATACCTAACAGCAATTCGATACCCGCGAATACCATGACGGCCGTGCGGGCTTTCATCGGTATCGGGGGGAAGAGGAGATAAATGCGCATCTGTGGATATAGAAATCCGAATGCTAACAAGATACCGTATATTGCCCCTGATGCACCGACAGTCGGTGTATGATAGAGGTTGAATATTGACATTATCGCCGGGTCGTTAGGTGCATAACCCAAAGCGTAGATCTCACTGTATGAGACACTGTTTTCCCTCAGTAGCGAGCAGAGTGCTCCGCTGTTTTCAAACAGACCCGCATAATGGTTGATCATCAGTGCGAATACCCCCTCCTGAATGAGGGCTGCCCCCAGACCGCAGCTTATATAATAAAACAGATACTTCTGAGACCCGAGGGTACGCTCAATTATCACACCGAACATCCACAGCGAGAACATATTGAAAAACAGATGCCAGAAGTTGGCATGGATAAACATATAGCTTATAAGCTGCCACGGTAAAAATTGCTCGGAAGTAAAGTAATAGAGGGCCCCGTAACTCTCAAAAGCATCTCGGGCACGAGGTGCGACAGCCATGATCATAAAGATAATCGTGTTGATTATCAACAGATTCTTGGTGACCGGCGGCAGATTAAGGAATCTATCTTTGAAACTCATATCGCAGTATTCTCCTTTTATCGGTTCTTAATATTCACTTTAAGTGATTTATATCCTACAAAGTTACTACCTTTTTACTTAACACCAAAACCCTAATTCTCAAAAAATCATAAATTAAACCACAATAAAATGATAATGATAAAAGAATTGATGGGTGGGTTATAGCAGTCATAGACGGCGTATAATCAGAGTCATGAAAAAATTTATTAACTTTGCAAACCTCTCTTTATCCATGATGAAATATTGATATAATATGAGTACTCACTGCCACCGCAGTTAACTATCAGGCGATATTGTGATTTCCTGTAAGAATATAATGAACAGTTTTAGACATCGGATATATTTGATCGTTACGCCGTATGATAACAATAGTTCACGGGATAGTCGCATTTATGACTATTTCCAGCTCGTTGCTATTGTCTTGAGCCTTGTGCCTCTGGCATTCAGAAAATATACTCCGTTCTTTGCGGGACTCGAATATTCCTGTGTCTGTCTGTTTATTATTGACTATGTATTGCGTTGGCTTACAGCTGATTTCAAAATGCGAAAGGGATGGATCAGTTTTTTGCTATATCCCGTGACGCCGATGGCGATTATTGATATGCTATCGATATTGCCAACATTCTCTGTCATTAATGAGGCATTCCATCTGTTCAGGATTACGCGCCTGTTCAAAATATTCAGACTTCTCAAATTTGGGAGATACTCAAAGGAATTGGGTATCTTCATGCAGGTACTCAGGCAGCAACGATCGGTTCTCTTGTCTGTACTTACTCTCGCAATTTTCTACATCATCTTAACGGCATTATTGATGTTTAGCGTTGATGACAAGTTTGAAACCTTCTTTGATGCTCTTTATTGGGCAACCTCGGCATTGACGACAGTAGGATATGGAGACGTTTATCCACATAATGATGTAGGAAAAGTTATCAGTATGCTGTCGTCGCTTGTAGGTGTGGCTATCATAGCGTTGCCCTCGGGCGTTATCACTGCAAGTTATTTGCAGACTGTGGAAAAGATAAAGAATAAAAATATAGAGGTATAATATTATGGCAACGCGATATAGAAAACGTGTAAAGGTCGCATCGGGCGTTTATATGGATATTAGTAAAAACGGTATCAACACTTCGGCTGGAGTGCGTGGGGCGAGTATGACATTCGGCAAAAACGGCACATATATTAATACAGGTGTGCCCGGGACCGGCTTCTATACCCGTCAGCGTGGGGGAGCCGCATCGATGCCACATATAAGTTATTCCGCTCAGCAGGTTAATATGCCTAAAATCCATGCCAAGGGCACATATACTTTTACAGCAGTATTATGTGGAGTCACAGCCCTTGCATGTCTGGCGGTCGCGCCAGTCGGACTTATCGGAACATTTATTTTTGGTCTGGGTGTCTGGGGAAACCTCACCAACCGTAAAAAATATTATGGTAAGAATGCTACTCAACATAATGAGTCTCTCTCTTTTCTCTCAGATGCAAAAGAGGCTTTTACCCGTTCGGCCAATGAGAGAGAAAAAAAGATTTTATCTAATTTCATCAATACGGTAGAGATAATTGACGCTATTGATGATGAAGAAAAGATACTAGCGTCACTCAACCAAAATCCAAGGAAGAATGCAGAGGTAATAAGTGAACATATTACGGAGTTGAACGCCCTCAGGCGCAAACTCCAATCAACAAAATATGATGTTGACGAGTCTGTGCCTGCAGAGGTTGTCCCTTTGTATGAGCATCTCTGCCAATCTTTTGAGCAATTGCTGACAGCAGAAAAAATATGGATTCAGGCATCCAAATTACGGAATACCGTAGCCAAGTCTTCGGCTGGTTCATTAGTATCCTTGCAGGAAACAGTATTTGGGGTGGGGGTATTCAACTATATCCAAACCAAATATGATGTACCGGTCATTCCGATTGGCAATCAACTGCTGTACCTTTACCCTCAATATGGAATATTATCCACGACACCTGCACAGTTTGAAATCGTAGATTATGCCGATATATCTTTACAATATACTCCAATAAGTTTTCAAGAGCCCGGAGCGTATCCCACGGATGCTGAGAAGATCGGTACGACATGGGAGTATGTTAACAAGGATGGTAGTCCCGACCGCAGATATGCCAACAACCGACAGATCTCTGTTGTGTCCTATGGAGGTATTAACTTGATAATCAAAGGTAAACTGTCTGTTACGTTCCAGGTGAGCAACCCCAACTCGACACGACAGTTCTGTTTGTTTTTCAATAAGTTTTCAAGTGTAGTCAGAGACTTTGATAAAGGAGATAGTACTGCTGAGTCAAAAGTAATTCCCGCCACCACTACGCAGGCTATTGCATCAAATCCGATTAGTGGTGATTGTTTTTCGCTTGCTGAAATTATTCAAGCTGCAGAGAAGTTATATTTGTGTCTCGTTGAGATGTCATCTGATAAGCAAATCCTGGAGATTCTTGATGATCAGAAGCAACTCGACAAGGCATTAGAACTGAATATTGGTGGAGGAGTTATAGATAAGCGACTGGCAGTAGTGGCCGTAACAGATCTTGTCAAGTGTTTCAATAAATTAGGTCATCGCCCCGATATGTCAACTGATGAGGGCCGCGCGATAGGTATCATATTATCGCGCATACTGTTGTCTGATAATATGGTCTGCAACGATCAATCACTTATTATGACAGAAAAGGGTACTAAACATCTTGAAGAATGCTATAATCTCGTCAAGAATCATCTCCATATAGAATATGATCCGGATAGATTACTGCTTATAGAAATGCTACGTCATGAGGGTGTGGACGATGAAACGGTCAATAAGTGGGCAGTGTTGCTTTATCGTTATGCACTCTTGATAGCCAAAGCTGACGGTCATATCTCAAAGACCGAACAGGATTGGCTAACAAATATTCTTAGTTTTACGAATAGTAGTATCGGTGAGACCTCAGATTATTGTCCGAGCTCAAAGACGATTCAGCTTCCTCAGATGACAGACGATCTGTTTGCTGATGTGGCGCGATACATCGTTACATCCGGGATTGCATCTACGTCTGGCATTCAACGCCGTTTTTGTATCGGGTACAATCGGGCCGGGAAAATAATGGATGAACTTGAGACAACAGGTATAATTGGACCGGCACAAGGAGGGAATCCACGAGACATACTGATAGATGCGTTAAAATTGGAGAGTTTGCTAAGTCGGGGCAGCCTGACATTAGACCCGTCCGAAAGTCGTGATGCATCAGATAATGGGGAACAGACTACTAAGGTAGCGCCCAAAAAAGTACAACGTAAAAATATCTCTGATCCTATGAAAGAGTTGGACGACTTGATAGGGTTGACCGGGGTCAAGATCGACATTGCCAATATTTATAATCTGGTTAAAATTCAAAAGGTGCGTGTTGCCAAAGGATTGAATGTCCCGCAGATCTCTTACCATTGCGTTTTTACAGGGAATCCCGGCACGGGAAAAACTACCGTCGCGCGCATGGTAGCCCAAATATATAAGAGGCTGGGGATACTCCGAAAAGGCCATCTTATCGAGACCGATCGATCGGGTCTGGTGGCAGAGTATGTCGGTCAGACCGCAGTTAAAACTAATAAAATAATTGACTCGGCGCTTGACGGGGTTCTGTTCATAGACGAGGCGTATTCACTTGTTCAAAATATAGCAGGTAACGATTTTGGTGTTGAAGCGATCGCGACCCTACTTAAAAGGATGGAAGATAACCGTGATCGACTTGTCGTCATCCTGGCAGGGTATTCCGATGAAATGCAACAGTTCCTCAATTCTAATCCCGGGCTACAATCCCGATTTAGCCGCTATATCCATTTCGATGATTACTCGGCAGATGAGTTGGCTTCGATATATAAGTTTAATCTTGCAAAATATGATTACAAGATGACACCCGAAGCCTGGGAGGCAATCAATGAGGTTATAGCTGAAGCGGTAGACAACAAAGATAAACACTTTGGTAACGCAAGATTTGTCCGTAATCTGTTTGAGAAAACTCTTGAACGACAGGCTCGGCGACTCACCTCATCTAAGCTTTCATCGCTGACAGAAGAGGATCTCACTGAAATCACAAAAGAAGATATACCGTGAGTGTCCTGAAAGATTTGTATCTTTGCAGCCGGATTTTTGAGTTAGATTGTTAATCGGAAATTATTAAGATGTATTTGGATAATGGAATGGATTGCTGAGATAGCAGAATGGTTTGTAGAGGTTTTCCGTCAGAATCAGGTTATCCCGATTTTTCTTACTTTGGGATTGGGATTTTGGTTAGGCGGTTTGAAGTTCAAATCTTTTTCTCTCGGCCCTGTGACATCGACACTGATTGTGGGGGTGTTGATAGGGCAGGTGGTGATACCGATTTCGGAGACTGTCAAGTCTCTTGCTTTTATGCTCTTTTTATTTGCTATCGGATATAGCGTAGGTCCGCAGTTCTTTCGTTCGCTCAGGGGTGACGGATTAAAACAGATCTGTTTTGCCTTGGTCGAGTGCGTTATCATCATCGGCGTCACGGTGGGGATATGTCGGCTTTTAGGCTATAACAAGGGGATCGCAGTGGGAATCTTTGCCGGCGCTCAGACGGTCTCGGCCGTGATCGGTGTGGGGTCAGATACTATCAGATCGTTGGGCTTGCCCGGTGATGAGGCGACTAAGCTGATTGATATTATCCCGGCTTGTTATGCTGTGTGTTACGTGTTTGGCACTGTCGGGTCGGCATGGATAATTGCCAATCTCGGGCCGATCTTATTGGGAGGCCTGAAAAAAGTAAAGGCTGAGACGGTAAAACTTGAGGAGGAATTGGACTCGGGCGATTTTACCCCTGAGCCGGGGCAGATAATAGCAAACCGCCCTGTGTCGTTCCGCGCCTATAAGGTAGAGTCGGAGTATTTCGATAAACCGCGTACTGTCAGAGAAATAGAACGTCATCTCAAGACTCTCGAATTGCGGCACTTTGTCGAACGTCTCAGAATCAACGGCGAGATTATGGATCCTGATCCTGATACGCGTGTGCATAAGGGTGATATTATCGTGCTGAGTGGCCGTCGCGAGAGTATTGTTAAGGATGCCGGGTGGATCGGCAGTGAGGTTTCAGACCATGAGCTGCTGACTTTCGGTACAGAGAACCTCCCTGTTGTGGTCTCAAAATCAGGGGCTGCCGGCATTACGTTAGGAGAATTGCGCAATAAGTCGTTTATGCACGGTGTAACGATACATAAGTTGCTCAGGAATGATATGCCGATGCCATTAAAGCGCAGGCTCAAACTTGAGAAAGGTGATGTGATTACTCTGGTAGGTTTGCCTGAGGATGTAGACTCGGCTGTACCCGAAATCGGTTACAGCGACCGCCCGACTTATGAGACAGACATGGTGTTTACCGGCTTGGGTATAGCTATCGGGTGTCTATTGGGTGCTATCGTTATTAAATGCGGGGGTATCCCGCTTTCACTCAGCACCAGCGGCGGAGCAATTATTTCGGGCTTGATATTGGGGTGGTTAAGGTCAAAACGGCCCTCATTCGGACATATCCCCCGTCCGGTGATATGGTTTATGGACAATGCAGGGCTTAACTTGTTCATAGCAGTGGTAGGTCTCTCTGCCGGCCCGTCATTTATAAGCGGTCTGCAGGAGGTCGGACCTGGACTATTTCTTGTCGGTGTCGCCTGCACGACCATCCCTCTTGTTATATCGATCTATGTTGCCAATAAATTGTTTAAATTCCCGGCAGCGGTTTCGTTAGGATGTGTGGCCGGCAGCCGAAATGCGGTAGCGGCATTAGGCGCAATTCAGGATAGCCTTGACAGCACACTACCTGTGATGGGATATACGGTGACATACGCCGTCAGCAGTGTCATACTGATACTCGCCGGTATGGTGGTGGCATTGCTGTGCTGACTCATCAGGTGATAAATAGCTGTGTTTCGTGAAAAATCACTAACTTTGCAGTCTGATTATCCATCATACGATATGAATTTTACTCTCGAAGCTAATGCAGAATGCACAGCGGCCCGGGCCGGCAGAATAACGACGGCTCACGGCGAGATTCTTACCCCCGTATTTATGCCGGTGGGTACGGTCGGCGCTGTCAAGGGTGTGCACGCCCGTGAACTGCGTGACGATATAAAGGCACAGATAATTCTTGGCAACACATATCATCTCTATCTCAGACCCGGTACTGAGATACTGCGTAAAGCCGGAGGTCTGCATAAATTTGAGGGATGGGAGAAGCCGATATTGACAGACTCGGGCGGTTTCCAGGTATTTTCTCTCTCAGAGCGACGCAAACTGACCGAGGAGGGTGCTTGGTTTCGCAGCCATATTGACGGGTCAAAGCATCTCTTTACACCGGAGAATGTTGTGGATATCCAGCGAGAAATCGGGTCTGATATAATGATGGCTCTTGATGAGTGTCCCCCGGGTACATCTGAGTGGGGATATGCCCGCAAGTCTCTTGATCTGACGATGAAATGGCTGCGCCGAGGGTGGAAACACTTTAATGAGACAGAGCCTTTGTATGGTTATTCTCAGGCTTTCTTCCCGATCGTGCAGGGGTGTACTTATCCCGATCTGCGGCGCGAAGCTGCCATGCAGGTCGCCGATCTCAATGCCGAGGGTAACGCCATCGGCGGTCTGGCCGTAGGCGAGCCGGCAGAAGTGATGTATGAAATGATCGAGGTTGTCAACGAGATACTCCCGACAGATCGTCCCCGATATCTTATGGGGGTTGGTACACCCGCCAATATCCTCGAGGCCATTGACCGCGGAGTGGATATGATGGATTGCGTGATGCCGACACGTAACGGTCGCAACGGTATGCTCTTTACACGCAACGGTATCATGAATATGCGCAACCTCAAGTGGGCCGATGATTTCACACCGATAGATCCCGAGAGTGATTGTTTTGTCGATCAGGTGTACACAAAGGCTTACCTGCGACATCTGTTTATCGCCGGTGAATTACTGGCGATGCAGATCGCGTCCATACATAATCTCGCGTTTTATCTCTGGCTCACGGGAGAGGCGCGCAAGCATATCGTGGCCGGTGACTTCAAGACATGGAAACCTATGATGGTCGAGCGGGTGACCCGCCGATTGTGATTTTGATGCCGGGATGAGATCAGATATGAAAAATAATACCGGCCGTATGTGGCCATTCACAGGACGCAAGCCCCTGTCTCTTCTTGATATGTATATTATCAAGAAGTTTCTCGGCACGTATATCTTCGCCATTCTGCTCATTCTTGCCATTACGATTGTCTTTGATATTAATGAGAAACTCGATGCTTTTATGCAGGCACCGCTTAAAGCGACGATTTTTGACTATTTCCTGAATTTCCTACCGTATTTCGCCAATCAGTTCAGCCCGCTGTTTGTATTTATAGCGGTGATATTCTTCACCTCAAAACTCGCCGATAACTCAGAGATTATCGCAATGCTGTCGTCAGGAATGAGTTTCAGGCGACTACTCCGTCCTTATCTGATTTCGGCAGCTGTCATAGCCGTGGCTACCTATGTGCTCTCAGCCTATGTCATCCCCCCGGCCAACGTCAAGCGTATCGCATACACAAACACCTACGTCAAAAATCGCAGGGTGGATTATGGTGACAATATCATGATGCAAGTTGCGCCGGGGCAGATAGCATATATGAGCCGATATGACAACACGACAAAAACCGGATACAGATTTTCGCTCGAGTTGTTTAAGGATAAAAAACTCGTGTCAAGGATGCAGGCCCAGTCAATCAAATGGGATACACTCTATCAGTGGCAAGTGCGCGATTACGTCATCAGGGATTTCAAAGGTAACCGCGAAGAGATAAAAAAAGGATATCAACTCGATACGGTAATCCCCTTTGAACCGCGTGACTTCCTGATCTCGCGTAATGATCAGGAGACATTATCAACCCCCCAGTTAAAGCAATATATCGAGCGACAGAAACAGCGGGGAGTCGCCAATATACAAGCCTTTGAGATCGAGTATCAAAAACGTTATGCCATGTGTGCGGCTGCCTTTATCCTGACGGTCATAGGTATGTCACTATCATCCAAAAAAGTCAAAGGAGGCATGGGCGTAAACATCGGCATCGGGCTGTTGCTGAGTTTTTCATATATCCTTTTTATGACCGTGACCTCATCATTTGCTGTCTCGGGTATCACCTCCCCCTTGGTAGCGATGTGGATTCCCAACATCATCTATACCATCATCGCCGTCCTCCTCTACCTCAAAGCCTCAAGATAATCAATCGATCTGTATAGGTTATAAAATCTCATCACCGTCGAAATGACGCGGTGAGGGGATGTACGGGGTAAGTGGAGTGAGATAATTGGCGAGGGAGTTGGCGGGTCAAGGAAAAGTTATTATCTTTGCAGAGAAAATCAGGTGTCCACAAATAGAGTGTGAAGCCTTGAAAAAATTAAAAGTCGCAGGTAAAGATGAATCCCAATTCACTTGTATCAATAGACGATCTCAGCAAGGAACAATTACTTGATATCCTTGCGGATGCACGTTTCTTTGAAGAAAATCCCAATCACAAGATTCTTGACGGTAAAGTGGTGGCTACTCTGTTTTTTGAGCCGTCGACACGTACCAGGCTCAGTTTTGAAACTGCAGTAAACCGACTGGGCGGTCGTGTGATCGGTTTCTCGGATGCCAACACTTCTTCATCATCAAAGGGTGAGTCTCTTAAGGATACCATTAAGATGGTGTCTAATTATGTCGACCTCATCATTATGCGTCATTATCAGGAGGGGGCAGCCGAATATGCCACCGGGGTCACCGAGACACCAATCATCAACGCCGGTGACGGTTCAAACCAGCACCCGTCTCAGACGATGCTCGACCTTTATTCGATAATGAAGACTCAGGGTGGCCTCGACAATCTTGAGATCACTATGGTGGGTGATTTGAAATATGGCCGTACAGTACACTCGTTGCTGATGGCCATGCGTTTCTTCAATCCCAAATTCAGATTTGTCTCTTGCCCCGAACTGGCTATGCCCCGGGAGTATATCGATCTGTGCGATAAACTCGGCATCAAATATGAGATACATACCGAACTGTCGCCCGAGGTTATCAATTCAACCGATATCCTATACATGACTCGTGTGCAGCGCGAGCGTTTCCCTGATCTGGCAGAGTATGAGCGTGTAAAAGATTTTTACAGCCTCAACAATGCCATGCTGTCTGGCTCGAGGGATAATCTCAGGGTTTTGCATCCGCTTCCCCGACTTAACGAGATTTCAGAGGATGTTGACGACAATCCCAAGGCATATTACTTTGACCAGGCCCGTAACGGTCTGTTTGCCCGCCAGGCTCTTATCTGCCGTGCGCTCGGGATCTCGGTAGAGGATATAAAGAAAGCTGAATCAAAATAATCGACGATTATTAACTGACTGATGAGTAAACATGACATCAACATAAAACGTAGCTGGAAACCGGGTACGATGATCTACCCCTTGCCGGCGGTATTGGTGACCTGTGGCTTATCTGTCGAGGACTCCAATATGCTCACCGTAGCGTGGGTCGGCACGATCAATACTGACCCTGCAATGTGCTATATCTCGGTACGTCCCGAGAGATATTCATACGGCATTATAAAGGAGAATATGGAGTTCACCATCAATCTCACCACCGCCGATATGGCTCGACAGACCGATTGGGCCGGAGTAAAATCAGGTCGTGATTATGACAAGTGGAGTGAGACCGGTCTGACACCTGTGCCTGGTGTGATGGTCAGGTCACCGTATATCAATGAATCACCCCTGTCGATCGAGTGTAGGGTAGAGTCAATTGTTCCCTTAGGTTCACATCACATGTTTATCGCCAAAGTAGTCAACGTATTGGCTGATGAGCGATTTATCGATCCTGAGACAGACAGTTTTGATCTCGGTCGAGCAGGCTTGCTTAATTATACACACGGTCACTATTATTCGCAAGGCGAAGAACTCGGCCGATTCGGTTTCTCAGTAAAAAAGAAAAAAGTCACAAAATAAAAGACCAATCGTTATGCAACGCGACAACGTCGTTTTCGACATTATCAACCGCGAACATCAGCGCCAGCAAAAAGGTATAGAGCTGATTGCTTCGGAGAACTTTGTATCCCCCCAGGTTATGGAAGCCATGGGGTCATGCCTGACCAACAAGTATGCCGAGGGTTATCCCGGCCACCGCTATTACGGCGGCTGTCAGGTGGTCGATGAGGCCGAGACATTGGCTCAGGATCGTCTCAAACAGCTCTTCGGGGCAGAGTATGTCAATGTGCAGCCCCACTCGGGCGCACAGGCCAATATGGCTGTCTTCATGGCTTGTCTCAATCCCGGCGATACCTTTATGGGTATGAATCTCGACCATGGCGGCCACCTCTCACACGGTAGCCCCGTCAATTTCTCGGGCCTGGTGTTCAACGCTATCGGTTATAATGTAGATCAGGAGACCGGCCGTGTCGATTATGACGGTATGGAGGCTCTCGCTCTCGAGAAGAAACCAAAACTGATTATCGGTGGTGCCAGCGCGTACAGTCGAGAATGGGATTATGAGCGGATGCGTCAGATCGCTGATAAAGTCGGCGCTATCTTTATGGTGGATATGGCTCACCCCGCCGGGCTTATCGCAGCCGGTCTGCTCGAAAATCCAGTAAAACATGCTCACATCGTCACATCTACTACCCACAAGACCCTCCGCGGCCCTCGCGGCGGTGTTATCCTTTTAGGCAAGGACTTTGAGAATCCCTGGGGTAAGGCCACCAAGAAAGGCGAGATACGCAAGATGTCTTCGCTTCTTGACTCAGCTGTATTCCCCGGCGTACAGGGTGGCCCGCTCGAACATGTCATCGCTGCCAAAGCCGTCGCTTTCGGGGAAGCATTGCAGCCTGAATACAAAGAGTATCAGAAACAGGTTAAAGAGAATGCTGCAGCCATGGCCTCAGCCTTGATCGACAAGGGATATAACGTAGTGTCAGGCGGTACTGACAACCACTGCATCCTCGTGGACCTTCGCTCTAAGTTCCCCGATCTGACCGGTAAGGTTGCCGAGAAGGTACTCGTTGAGGCCGACATCACCGCCAACAAGAATATGGTGCCCTTTGACTCACGTTCACCCTTCCAGACATCAGGCATCCGACTCGGTACACCTGCCATCACAACCCGTGGCCTCAAGGCCGACGAGATGGGCGGTATCGTCGAGATGATCGACACCGTACTGTCAGATCCTGAAAACGAGTCTACAATCAAGGCTGTCCGCGATAAGGTCAACAACATGATGGCTGACCGCCCGATGTTTGCCTGGTAAGTTTAATATAAGACGTCATTATGAAACTGCTCCTTCTCATCCTCTATCGCATATATCAGTTCGTGATAATGATACCGTTGATAGTGGTGTTGACCATTGTCGTCGGACTCATCACGATAATCGGCTCACTGCTCGGCGGTGGTCGTGTATGGGGCTATTGGCCGGCTCATATATGGGCCAAACTTTGCATGTGGCTTACATTGGTGAGGGTAGAGGTGAGAGGCAGAGATAAGATACGCAAGAAGACCTCTTATGTCTTCGTCGCCAACCATCAGGGAGCTTATGACATCTTCACCATCTACGGATTTCTCCACCATAACTTCAAGTGGATGATGAAGATCGGTCTGCGTAAATTCCCCGTCATCGGCGTAAGCTGTCAGGCAGCCGGACATATATTCGTTGACAACTCATCGCCTGCGGCAATCAGATCCACAATGGCCAAGGCTGAGCGTACATTGCAAAACGGAATGTCTGTTGTTGTCTTCCCCGAAGGCTCACGCACTTTGACCGGACGCATGGGGCGTTTTCATACCGGAGCTTTCCAATTAGCGATGGAGTTCAAGCTGCCCGTTGTCCCTCTGACCATCGACGGCGCGTTCAAGGTCTTGCCGCGAGGTCAATGGTTACCTCACTGGGGAAAAATCATCCTGACAATCCATGACCCGATTGATCCCCCGGTAGACGAAGCTGATCGCCGCAGGGTCTCCGACCTTTCGGCCGAAGTAATCAAATCAGCCCTCCCCGCAAATCAACGTTGACAACCCGACATAAATAATCCCCAAATAAGTCTGACAGCCGGTCACCCAACCCACAGTGATCGGCTGTCGATTCATTACGTCAACCGGATATTTGGTCAAGCGAATGGTTGCTGAGGAGTGTTATTGACAGGGGTAGAGGAGCTTGTCACAGAGGCGGAGACGCCTTGTGTCGGCGAGATTGCGGATATAGGGGATGAGGGTAGGGAAGTCGAGTTGTAACTGCAAGGCAAGTGACTCGATCGAAATACCCTCGGGATTGAGTGAAACGACATAAAGGATAGCTTTATCAATTACAGCAGGTGAGGTTGTGGCAATGTCGCGGCCGGCTTTGCGATTGTGCTTTTGCCGGTCGGATTTATATTTCTGCTCTGCCCGGCAGACATCACAGGTACCACACGGTTCACTCTTTTCACCGAAATACTCAAGGAGTGTCTTTACCCGGCAGGTGTAGTCGTCAAAGACAAATTGCTTCATGGCGTTGAGTCTCTCCGCCATCAGTTTGCGACGGTCTTCATAGACAGATTTCGGCAAAATGATGTCGCGTTGGGGTTCTCGTGATTTGAGCATGAATATATACGGCGAGCGACGGCGCGGCACATAATCTATCACGTGCATACCGCGCAGACGGATGAGTGCCTCATAGACGGTGCGCTCGGTCAGTTCGAGCGATGATGCGATATACTCCTCGTCGATATGCTCATAGTCAGCAAAGATACCGGTATAGTTACGCAGTATGAAGTTAAGTACCTTCTCGGTCTCTTCGCTGAGATTGTTGAGATCATACAGTGACCTTCGCGTCATGGTCATCAGCAACCGCGAGGGTGTAGAGAGGATTTCAGTGTAATCAAAGTATCCCGACTGGGCGAGTATCTTGAGTGCGCTGTCTGCGATAACCGGCGGCAATTCCCACCGGCGGCAGAAGTTCTCAAACTGAAATTCGATATTACGGCCGTACCCTTCACCCATCGCCACGTCGAGAAAAATCATCAGCTTATCATAAGTCTCGCGTATCAGCTCTTTGTCAGGGTACGCCTCAGAGAGACGACGGGTAAGCAGTCCTTTGTCATTGGCGGTGGCGAGTACGACGGCCCATGATGGTTTACCATCGCGGCCGGCACGTCCGGCTTCCTGATAATACTCTTCGAGCGATGAGGGGATGTCGTGATGTATGACTATCCTCACGTCGGGCTTGTCAATACCCATGCCGAATGCGTTTGTCGCAACCATGATGCGTGTTTCGCCTGATTGCCATTTGTTCTGCTTTTCGTTTTTATCTTCGGGAGACAAGCCTGCATGATAAAAGTCAGCCGAAATATTGTTGGCAGCGAGGAAAACCGCCAGCTCGCGGGTGCGCTTGCGTGAGCGGGTGTATACGATACCGCTGCCGGATATGCGTGAGAGGATATGTAGCAGCTCGGCATCCTTAAAATCGCAATGCCTGACAATATACGATATATTCTCGCGGGTGAAACTAAGTCTGAACGTTTGGTTTCCCGGTCTGAATCGCAGTTTATCCTTAATATCCTCGACCACCCGCGGGGTTGCCGAGGCAGTAAGAGCAAGCACCGGTACGCCCGGAAATCTTTCGCGTAGTTCACCTATCAGCAGATATGACGGTCTGAAATCATATCCCCATTGAGAGATACAATGGGCCTCGTCAACAACTATCAGTTTCACGTCAAGCTCATTCCACCAAGCCTCGAGAGAAGGCGACCGCAACTTTTCAGGCGACATATACAGTAGCCTGATTTTGCCGGCCTGACAGCGCTTGAGTACCGTCTCGGTCTGATAGTATTTCATCGAGTGGTTGAGCTGCCCGGCCCTGATGCCTCGTTTGAGCAGGTTGTCAACCTGATCTTTCATCAGCGAAATCAGGGGGGTGATGATTATCGTCAGCCCGCTCTCCATCGCAAGCGCCGGCACCTGGAATGTAATAGATTTACCACCCCCGGTCGGTAACAGACCGAGAGTATCATGGCCGTCTAATACCGATCGGATTATCTCTTCCTGTCGAGGGCGGAATGAGTCGTAGCCCCAGTAACGCTTGAGTACCGAATGTATATCTGCGTGCTTACCTGACATAGATTATTACTGTGTGCTATCTCAGAGAATAGGGGCAAAAAGACGCATGACCGATTCGAGGGCTTTCTCGAGATACGGGCGCTTGCGCCAAGTGGCCGGATTGACCCTCACGCAGTCGCGTTGGTCCTCGAGAAAATGCTTTCTAAGGGTAGCGTTAAACTCTTTAGAATAGATAAGAAGGTTGGCCTCGAAGTTATGCTCGAAACTGCGGAAGTCGAAGTTGGTAGACCCCACGGTCGCAAACTCGTCATCGACCATTATCGCCTTGCTGTGCAACATCCCTTTGTCATAAAGATAAACCTTGATGCCGGCACGCAGACATTCCTGAATGTAGCTGAACGACGCCCATCTGAGCATATCGCTGTCACTGCGCCGCGGCAGCATTATCCTGACATCGACTTTGGCCAGCGAGGCTGTTTGTAATGCGTGCAGCAGACCCTCGGTAGGTAGGAAATAAGGGGTCTGTAACCATACGAGTTTATGCGCTGTTGAGATGATTTGCTGAAAGAGCAGTGTCAGATTCATCCACTGGTTGACAGGGCCGCCGGTAAGCAACTGCACTCCGGTAGTGCCCGGCAACGTCAGTTTCTCAGTCTCGATATTATCCTCAATCAAGGGTTGCCCCATAAAATTCCAATCGGTAGCAAATGATTGCTGCAAGGCGGCAACTCCCGGGCCGATTACTCTCAGGTGCAGGTCGCGCCACATGGCGAATGCTTTCCCGCCATCGATATACCGGTCGGCGATATTCATGCCGCCGATATATCCGATCTCTCCGTCTATGACAGTTATCTTACGGTGGTTACGCCAGTTTACTCGTGTGCCGAACGGGGGAAAGACGACCTCAAAGAACGGGAAGGCCTCTATACCGGCCTTTTTGAGCTTTTTGAAAAATCTGCGGGAGGTCTTGAATGACCCTACCGAGTCATAAATAATCCTGACCTTAACACCGTTTTGGGCACGCTCAATCAGAGCATCCGCCACTTGACGCCCGATATGGTCATCAGAGATGATATAATATTCGATATTGATATAGTGGCGGGCATTGCGTATGTCGCGCAATAGTGCATCAAATTTGGCTTGCCCGTCACGATACAGCTCTACACTGTTTCCTTCATAGTATGGTGAACCCTGTAACGATTCAGCGAGTTTTATGTGCCTGACGGATAGGGGAGAGCGTTTGACCTTTGACGCCGGCAACCCCGCGCGCTCCTCGAGTTTGCGCAGCTTGCGACGGTTACGGCGCGAGATGATGCGCTTGTTCTGGATGTTTCGTCCGAAAAATATATACAGAATGAGACCCACCGCCGGCAGTACCATCAGCACCGTAATCCATGCCAGGGATTTCACAGGATTGCGATTCTCTGAAATGACAATCGCGATCACCCCCAGGATTATAGCGACATAGGCAACAGTGACGGTCCACCATAGCCAGGTCGTGTTAATATAGTCAACGAGCGTCCACATCTACTGCAAAGATACATCTTTTCTAATATTTTTTCAAGAAAAGAATCACAATTTATGGTGAGATTATACTCAAAATTTGTAACTTTGCAGCCGAAAGGTCAGCCGGGATTTCCCGGTGTAACCAATCTTTTTAATATTATTTAGGGGTGCGAGTCCCGCATGGCATTGGCCGAGAGCGGCATTGCCGGAGACAAGCTGAGATCATACCCTTTGAACCTGATCCGGGTAATACCGGCGTAGTGAAACAATTATGAATAAAAAGATCGTATCGACAGCCCTCCTTGTCGGAGCGGGTGTCATGGTGCAGTCGGCGTTTGCAGCCGACGCAGGTGCAGAACTTTTAGCTGAGTCTGACTCAATGGCCGTTGAGCTGAGTCAGGTCGATGTCGTAGCTAACCGAGCCACTGCCAAAACTCCCGTAGCATTTACTAACGTTTCAAAAAAGCAGTTGCTGGCCAATAATGACGGCCGTGACATGACTTATCTGTTGGGCATGACACCATCGGTGACCGTGACATCTGATGCAGGTGGCGGTATGGGGTATACCTCGATGCGTGTGCGCGGTACAGACCCGACACGTATCAACGTTATGGCCAATGGTTTACCCCTTAACGATCCCGAGAGTCACAGCGTATACTGGGTTAATATGCCCGACTTGGCTTCATCGCTTCGCGATGTCCAGATACAGCGCGGTGCCGGTACATCGGCCAACGGTGCGGCTGCTTTCGGAGCAAGTGTAAACATGGTTACCGATGCTCCATCAGATGATCCGTATGCACAGCTCTCAGGCGCCTACGGTATGTATAACACCAACCGTGAGACTCTGCGTGTCGGTTCGGGCTTGCTCGGTGACCACTGGACGTTTGATGCCCGGCTCAGTCACATGGGGTCTGACGGATATATCGAGCGCGCCTCGTCACAGTTATGGAGCTATTTCGGCCAGGCGGCTTTCCAGAGTTACAATACCAACATCCGTCTGCTTGCATTCGGCGGTAAAGAGAAAACATATATGGCTTGGGATTATGCCTCAAAGGAGGATATGGAGGAATACGGCCGCCGTTATAATCCTTGCGGCGAATATATCGACAGTGACGGCAAACGGGCTTATTACCCTGATCAGTATGACAATTTTATACAGCATCATTTCCAGTTGCTGGTGTCACAACGCCTGAGTGATATGTTCCATATCAATGCCGCTATGTTTTATACCAAAGATGACGGCTATTATGACCAGTATAAGAAGAACCGCAAACTGATAGAATATGGGCTCACACCTTATTATAATGAAGATGGAGACCTTGTCAAGAAATCAGACCTGATACGTCTTAAATATAATCAGAATGGTTTCGGTGGCGGTCAGGTTACGCTTAATTTCCGCAAGGACCGTTGGAATGTCACTCTCGGTGGCGGTGTCTCAGACTTTGACGGTCACCACTTCGGGCAGATCAAATGGGTGAGAAACTATATAGGAGCGATAGATCCCTTGCAAAAATATTATGATAACCGGGGCCGTAAATTTGACTCTAATGTCTATCTGAGGGCAAATTACGACATCAATGATATGTTTTCTGCCTTTGCCGATCTACAATACAGACATATCCATTATACCATCAAAGGTATGTCTGACAACTGGGATTCGGCCACAGGTGCGTTGGCTCTGCTCGATGTTAACCGCCGTTGGGATTTCTTCAATCCCAAGTTAGGTGTCAATTTTGAGAAAGGAGATCACCGTGCGTTCATATCGTGGGCCGTTGCTCAGAAAGAACCGACACGTGACAACTTTACTGACGGCGACCCCGCCAACTATCCCGAGTCAGAGCGGCTTGACGACTTTGAGGCAGGGTATACGTTCACTCACAAAATCTTCTCGGTCGGCGTCAACCTCTATTATATGCTCTATAAAGATCAGCTGGTCGTGACCGGACAGCTGTCAGACACCGGTAACCCACTGAGTGTTAACGTGCCCCATTCATATCGTATGGGCATCGAGTTGCAGACCGCACTCAAGCCCTGCGACTGGTTTGACTGGCAATTTAACTTGACTCTGTCACGCAACCGCATTCGCGATTTTGTCGAATACCTCTATTATTACGAAGATGTTGACAGCGAGGTATGGGCTATACCGATGGGAGACACCCCGATTGCATTCTCTCCCGACCTGATCTTCAATAATTCATTTAATTTCAAATGGCGAGGATTCGATGCCTCACTTCAGAGCCGTTACGTGTCTAAGCAGTATATGAATAATGCCCGGTCAGCCGAGGCTCTGCTTGACTCATATTTCGTTAGCGATCTCCATCTTGGTTACTCATTCAAACATCTCTTGGGTATCAAGGAGATGCATCTGGGCTTCTCGATCTACAACCTCTTTAACAAAAAATATTTCAGCAACGGATATACCGGTGCAGGATATGAGATCGAGGACGGTGAGAAAGTCATCTACCGATATGCTGGATATGCCGCTCAAGCTCCGACTCACGTGATGGGAACGATCTCCCTAAAATTCTGATGTAACCCGAGAATTTCAGAGTTCAACCGACCGGCCTCCAGCCGATAAACGATAGAGTAATGACGATAGATCTCGCACTCGAAATATTAGGATTCATGATAGGCCTCCTCTATCTATGGTGGGAATATCATGCCAACGCCAAGGTCTGGATCGCCTCGGTCATAATGCCGGCGATTTCGATGTGGATCTATTACTCAAAAGGATTGTATGCCGATTTCGGTATTAACATCTATTACCTCCTGATTGCCGTTTACGGGTTCATTCATTGGACCCGTAAACCGGCTAATCAAACAGCTACCGGGCGTAACGATACAGATTCAGACCAACATTCGGTTTCAGTGATAACCCATATCCCCGGACTCACAGCGATCATATTAGCCGCAGTCAGCTTGGCATTGTGGGGAGCGATATGGTGGATACTTGTTACCTTTACAGATTCTACCGTCCCGGTAGCCGACTCATTTACCACCTCACTGTCAATAGTCGGATTGTGGATGTTGGCCCGCAAATACATCGAGCAATGGTTCGTATGGCTTCTCGTAGACATAGTATGCTCGGCGCTCTACCTATATAAAGGCCTCGATTTTTACTGCGTCCTCTACGCCATCTATACCATCATCTCGATCTTAGGCTATCGCAAGTGGCTAAGACTTATGCGTACCCAATCCCCGATTAGTTAACCCGAAAAAAGGTGAATATGCGATTTTAACCACAATCATACCTGCAAAATAATTTATGATGCAGTACGGTGCAGGTGCGGTGCAGATAAAAACTCTCGTTAAAACTCTTATGGAATTTTGGAGTTACCAAAAAAATTATCTAACTTTGCATTGCTTTTGAGTCGATCCTATACTCTCAAAAGCATCTCGGGGCGTAGCGCAGTCCGGTAGCGCACCTGGTTTGGGACCAGGTGGTCGCTGGTTCGAATCCAGTCACCCCGACAAAGAATATAACATCCTCAAAATAAGTCTGTTGGCTGGTTTTGAGGATGAATTTTTTATTATGAAGATAGATCATATAGCGGTGTATTGAGGGGGGCGCGGACTTGAATTGATGAATCGGCCTGAATTGGCTCTACGTCAGCCTGAAAGGCTCATGTCAGGTGTACTCAGGTTGCCTTTAGTGTAGGATTTAAAGCCGAGGTTTTGAAAATATTATTATCGAAATTACGGAATAAATGTCCAGACAATGAGAGGATAATAAACAGTCAGGCCTCGGTAAAAATTCCGAGGCCTGACTGTTTATTCGTGATGAAGGGGCAAATGCCGGCTGATGAGAGTCAGTCACATTTAAGATTAGTATCAGTCACTTTTTAATGAGTGATGTGACGTGGCGGTTAATCGGTGGTAAATGTGAATTGGATGGTGCGGTGATAGGGGAGTGCAGGGGTTAGGAGTTGTGATGGGAAGCCGGGTTTGTTGGGGGCATCGGGGCATCCCTGACACTCGATGGCTACAGCACAATAGTCGGTATAGATGGCTCCGTCTTTACCCGCGGGTGAACCTGTGAGCCAGTTGCCGCAATATACCTGCACTGCGGGTTGGTCTGTCGAGACGATGACTTTACGACCGCTTTCTGGCTCTTTTAGTGTGGCGATGGGGTGTGCTTTGCCGTCATAGATGTCGGCGACCCAGCAGTTGTCATATCCTTTGCCGTAGCGGATTGCGTCAAAGTCGGTGATCAATGTCTCTGTAGAGGGATCGGCCTCGGGAGTAAAGATGGCTTCGCCTACTTTACGCGCAGTGGTGAAATCCATCGGTGTGCCTGCCACGGGTGCGATCTCTCCTGTGGGGACGAGTGTGTCATCTGTGGGTAACCAGTTGGTGCAGTTGAGCGTCAGTTTCTGATTCATGGCTTTGACGGGCCCGGCGTTGTGGCCTGCAAGGTTGAAATAACTATGGTTGGTGAGGTTGATGACTGTGGGGGCGTCTGAGGTTGCGTCATAGTCGATCGTGAGCGTGTCGTTGTCATCCCAGGTATAGGTGACCGAGGCTTTGACGTTGGCGGGATAGCCGGCATCGCCGTCTTTGCTCTCGAGGGTGAATCTGATTTTGCCGGGGGCGAGTTCCTCGGCATCCCAGATGCGGTTCTGGAATCCGTCAGGGCCACCGTGCAGATGATTGGGACCGTTGTTGATCGGGAGATTATACTCTTTATAGCCGAGTGTGAAACGACCGTTGGCGATGCGGTTGGCATATCGTCCGGGCGTTTTTCCGGCACACGGGCCGTCTGCGATATATGACGATGCTTCGGGATAACCGATAACGACATCTGCCATATTGCCGTCACGGTCAGGCACGATTATTTCAACTATACCGGCACCGAGGGCAGAGAGTTTGACTTGTGCCCCTTTTGTGTTAATGAGAGTAAACAGAGTAACCTGGCCGATGGGGGTAGATTGAGTTTCTTTGACAGTTTTCATGGTTATGGTTGATTATTGCGGAGAGATTGAGAAGATTATTTTTCGATAATGGCGCAGCTGCCTTGAGGGGTCTCAAAGAGCTGTTTCTGTAAGGCGCGCAGGGCTGCTACTTTATCATCCTTGCTTACGAGGAAAGAGATGTTGTAGTTGCTGCCGCCATAGGAAATCATTCTCACCGGGATGTCATGTAGTGCGGCAAGTGCCTCTGCCTCAAAACCGCTGTTATGCCACTCGAGGTCACCCACGACACAGATGATGACCATGTCACGGTCGATGGTGACCGTGCCGATCTCTTTAAGTTCATCTACGATATGTTCGAGTTTGAGAGGATTGTCGATGGTGACAGACACCCCGACCTCACTGGTGGCGATCATATCAATGGGTCGGTTGTAATTATCGAAAATCTCGAAAACTCTGTGCATAAAGCTCGAAGCCAGCATCATTCGCGACGATTTGATTTTGATGGCGATGATGTTATCTTTAGCGGCAACAGCCTTGATGCCTCGTGTTACCTCAGAGTTATAGATGAGCGTTCCACGGGCCTCGGGCTGCATAGTGTTGAGCAGCCTGACGGGGATGTTGTTTACCTTGGCGGGGAGCACGCAGGTAGGATGGAGTATCTTTGCGCCGAAATAAGCAAGTTCGGCAGCCTCGTCAAAATGCAGTTCAGCCACGGGTGTGGTCTCCTCGACAAATCTCGGGTCATTGTTGTGCATGCCGTCAATATCGGTCCAGATCTCGATCTCTTTGGCCATCATTGCCGCGCCTATCAGCGAGGCGGTCAGATCTGAGCCACCGCGGTTAAGGTTATCAGTCTCGCCATAAGCATTACGGCAGATAAATCCCTGGGTAATATAGAGATCGGCTGTGGGATTTTCCTCAAGGAGAGCCTCGAGATGTTCGCGGATGTAGTCCATGTCAGCCTCACCGTTCTTATCGGTGCGCATAAACTCAAGTGCGGGGAGGAATCCTGAGTTGACACCTGTCTGACGCAGGTAGAGGTGCATCAGTTTGGTCGACAGTAACTCACCCTGGGCAAGTATCTCTTTCTCCTCAAAAGATGTGAAGTTATCGCGAGCGAGCGAGCGGATAAGCGAGAAGACAGCCTCGACCTCTTCGTCAGCCTCCATGCGCAGGTCTACCCGTGTAAAGAGCAGAGCCACCACGCGACGGTAATTGCGCTCGAGGTCATTTATTATCTCCTTGGCGCCGTTAATATTATGTTTATATAGATAGTCGGAGATTTCGACAAGCGTATTGGTAGTGCCCGACATTGCCGACAGCACAACTATGTTACGGCCACGGCCCGTGATGAGCTTGGCAACATTGCGGATACGCTCGGCCGAGCCGACAGATGTACCTCCGAATTTCAGTACCTTCATCTTTGTGTCTCTAATTGTCAGTCTGTGATATTGTTCTCGGTGATGAGATGTTTGTTGTCGCAACGGAATACTTTGGCAGGATATTGCTCGACAAGTTGCAGATTGTGGGTAGCCATAAGCACAGCTGTCCCGGCCCGTGATATTTCCCTGAGATGATCGACGATCTGCTGACCGGTCTCCGGGTCAAGATTACCGGTAGGCTCATCTGCGAGGATCAGTTTGGGACGGTTGAGTAATGCGCGTGCGATGACGATACGCTGCTGCTCGCCACCAGAGAGTTCGTGTGGCATCTTGTAGCTCTTGTTCTGCATCCCGACCTGTTTGAGCACCTCCTCGATGCGGTCATCGATCTCAATGCGGTTGTGCCAGCCGGTCGCATCAAGTACAAACTTGAGATTGTCATAAACGGTGCGGTCGGTCAGCAGCTGGAAATCCTGGAACACTATGCCGATATTGCGGCGCAACATCGGTATCTCCTTGCGCTTGATACCGACGAGTTGTGTCCCCATCACCTCGGCCTCGCCCGTAAGTAGGGGGATCTCGGCATAGATAGATTTCATCAGGCTCGATTTACCGCTGCCTACGCGTCCGATAAGGTAGGCAAATTCCCCCTCATCGAGTGCGAAACTGACGTGTTTAAGCACGACCAGCTCTTTACGCAGTATCTCGACATCGTTATATTTAAGTATACTCATCTTACAATAGTCTCGTTGTGGATTACAAAATTACACCATATTATAGACAGGAATGGGAACGAGGGGGATTATTAACAATATTTTAACACTTTTGAATGATTAGGTATTGTGGAGTCGGATTTTTAGGTGTAATTTTGCAATTTGAAAATCAAATACAAAAATAACAAACTCAAAATAACCCGACACAAGCAATGCAAGTCACACTCGAAAAGACCAACGACCTCGATGCAACCATTAAGGTAGAGGTTGTTGAATCAGACTACTCTAAGAAGGTCGATAACGACCTCCGCGAACTTGGCCGTACCCGTCAGATCCCCGGTTTCCGTAAGGGTCACGTTTCGATAGATCATCTGCGCCGCCTCTTTGGCCGCGACGTCAAGAGCCACGTGCTCAATGATATGGTCTTTAATGCCGTTATCGAGTACCTACGCGAAAATAAAATCGATATCCTCGGCGAGCCCCTCCCCAAAAAGGTTGAGGAGATCGACCTCAAGCAGAAAGATTATACCTTTGAATACGAGGTAGCTCTCGCACCCGCTGTCGAGGTAGAGGTAAACAAGGATATCAAGGTCCCTTATTATACTATCGAGGTCTCTAAAGAGATGATCGATGAGCAGGATAAGGCGCTCCGCAACCGTTTCGGTGCCCAGATCCCCGGTGATGAGGTTAATGCTACCGCTCTCGTCAAGGGCGCTATCATGCAGCTTGATGCCGATGGCAATGTTATGACATCCGAAGACGCTATCCAGGTTATTGCCGGTATCGTTTCTCCCCAGCATTTCCATGACAAGGAACAGACTGAGAAATTTATGGGCAAGAAGGTCGGCGACAAGGTTGTCTTCAATCCCGCAAAGGCTGAGGGTGATAACAAAGCCGCCCTCGCATCGATGCTTAATGTTGACAAGGCCCGTGTGGAGAATCTTACCTCAGACTTCGAGATGGCTATCTCAGAGATCATTGTCCTGAAGCCTGCCGAACTTGGCGAAGAGTTCTATAAAGAGGTCTTCCCCGGTCAGGAGGTCAAGACCGAAGATGAGTACTTTGAGGGACTCAAGGCTATGATCGCCCGCGAGCTCGCCCCCAACTCTCAGTATCTCTTTAATGTCGATGTGCAGAAGGCTCTGATCGACAAGTTCGGTAACTTTGAACTCCCCGCAGAGTTCCTCAAGAAATGGCTCGTTGTCCGCAACCCCGAGCTTACCCCTGAGAAAGCTGCCGAAGAGTTCGAGAAGATGATCCCCTCGATCAAGTGGGAGCTCATCAAGGGTAAAATCGCCGGGAAACAGGATATCAAGGTATCTGAGGATGACCTGTTGAATTTCGCCAAGGCCACCGCTATGCGTCAGTTTGCCCAGTACGGTATGCTCAACATGGGCGACGATGTCATCACCGACTATGCAAAGCGTATGCTCGAAGACCGCAAGTTTGCCCGTCAGCTCTATGAGCAGGCATCAGACACCAAACTTTTCAACGCTCTCCGTGCTCTGGTTGACACAGAGGATAAGACAGTCACTCTCGACGAATTTAAGAAACTTGTCGGCGCAGAATAATCTACGCACGGCAAATCCAACAGGATAAATTACAGACGACCGCGCTGCCGGATTTATGACCGGAGCGCGGTCTTGTTATTGCAATTTTCTTACGGGATATAAAATTTTTATCGTCATCCTTTGAAAACCGGGAAAAAAGTTGTATCTTTGAATTAGAAAACCAAAAACAAGCTATTAGAATATGAATAACGATTTCCGCAATTATGCCGTCAAGCACCTCGGGATGAACTCCCTGGCACTTGACAAATACATCTCTGCCTCCGACGCGGCCATCCGTTCAAGCTATATCTCACCCACAATCATTGAGGAGCGTCAGCTCAATGTCGCCCAGATGGATGTCTTCTCGCGTCTGATGATGGACCGTATTATCTTCCTCGGCACAGAGGTAAACGATTACACCGCCAATGTCATCCAGGCCCAGCTGCTCTATCTTGACTCGGCCGACCCCGGAAAGGATGTGTCGATCTATATCAACTCGCCCGGCGGGTCGGTATATGCCGGCCTCGGTATCTATGATACCATGCAGTATATCTCGAGCGATGTCGCAACCATCTGCACCGGTATGGCAGCCTCGATGGCAGCCGTGCTGCTCGTGAGCGGTACAACCGGCAAGCGTTTCGCCCTCAAACATTCGCGTGTGATGATTCACCAGCCGATGGGTGGGGCGCAGGGTCAGGCCTCGGATATCGAGATCACAGCCCGCGAGATCCTCAAGCTCAAGAAAGAGCTCTACCAGATTATAGCCGACCATTCGGGCCAGTCTCTTGAGAAAGTTGAACGTGACTCTGATCGCGACTACTGGATGACGGCCATGGAGGCTAAGGAATATGGAATGATTGACGAAGTGCTGATTAAAGCAAAACACTAAGATATAGATCGGGCGGCCGACTCTCCTTGACAGGGGATGTCTGTCGCCCGACTATAGTTAAACGAAGGTATATTTCCGTAAATGGCAAAAAAGAAAGAAGAAACCTGTGCGTTTTGTGGCCGTCCCGGTTCGGCGTCAGAGGTGCTGATTCCCTCTGGTATCCAGCCCGGGGTTTTTCTGTGCGCCGAATGTGCAGACCAGATTCACGAACTGCTCGGTGAATACCGGCATGAGGTCGCCGGAGGCCGGTCGACCGGCAAGGTGACCAAGGGAGGTGACAAAGACGCCATTAATATTGCAACATTACCAAAACCCAAAGAAATATGCGCCTTTCTTGATCAGTATGTAATCGGTCAGGACAGCGCCAAACGTTATCTCTCGGTGGCGGTCTACAACCATTATAAACGACTCGCTCAGAAACATCAAGATGAGGGCGAGATGGCCGATGTAGATATCGAGAAGAGTAACATCATCATGGTCGGTCCGACCGGTACGGGTAAAACTCTTCTGGCTAAAACTATCGCCAGGATGCTCGATGTGCCTTTCACGATCGTCGATGCGACTGTCCTCACACAGGCCGGTTATGTCGGCGAGGATATCGAGAGCTTGCTCACGCGACTGTTACAGGTTGCAGACTATGATGTCAGCAAAGCGCAGCGTGGCATCGTCTTTATTGATGAGATAGACAAGATCGCACGCAAGGGCGATAACCCCACGATCACCCGTGACGTATCAGGTGAGGGTGTGCAGCAGGGTCTGCTCAAACTGCTTGAGGGATCGGTTGTCAACGTTCCTCCGCAGGGAGGTCGCAAGCATCCCGAGCAGAAGATGATACCCGTCGACACCAAAGACATACTCTTTATCTGCGGTGGCGCATTTGACGGTATCGAGCGTAAGATCGCACAGCGACTCAACACTCATGTCGTAGGTTACTCGACAGACAGCCGTAACCGCATCGATCGAGACAATTATCTGACATACGTTGCTCCGCAGGATCTCAAATCGTTTGGACTTATCCCCGAGATTATCGGCCGTCTGCCGATACTTACCCATCTCGATCCGCTCGACCGCGATGCACTGCGCCGCGTGCTGACCGAGCCCAAGAATGCCATCACCCGCCAGTATGTAAAGCTCTTTGCAATGGATGGTGTCAAGCTGACATTCACCCCCGAGGCCCTCGACATGATTGTAGACAAGGCAATCGAGTATAAGCTCGGTGCGCGTGGCCTGAGAGCGATCGTTGAGACCGTCATGATTGACGCGATGTATGAGGTGCCGTCAGGCAAGATGAAGAAGTTTGAGGTAACAGGTGAGTATGTTCTTGACAAACTGCGCAAGTCTCATTTCGAACTCAATAAGGACACGGTTACCACCAAAGACTGATGCCGGGTGATACTCATCGTCCGCAGTCTCTCTCATAGTCGCGTGCCGTGACCGATCTCTCTCGATTATTCTCTCTCCGGCTCTCTCCTAAAGATTTTCTTTCTCTCTAACCTTAAGATTCCCCATGACTACAAAGCAACAACTTGCCTCTGCGCTAAAACAGCACTTCGGTTTCGATAAATTCAAAGGGAACCAGGAAGACATCATGTTGTCACTTCTTGAGGGCAATGACGTCTTTGTGCTGATGCCTACCGGCGGTGGAAAATCACTCTGCTACCAACTGCCCTCGTTACTGACCGAGGGAACGGCTATCGTGATTTCGCCGTTGATCGCTCTGATGAAGAATCAGGTCGATGCCATGCGCAACTTCTCGGCAGATGACGGCGTGGCTCATTTCCTTAATTCGTCGCTAAATAAGTCTGCTGTCGATCAAGTCAAGTCAGATGTAATATCAGGCAAGACCAAGTTGCTCTATGTAGCACCGGAATCACTTACAAAAGAAGAGAATATTGAATTTTTGAAGACAGTCCCTATCTCGTTCTATGCTGTCGACGAGGCGCACTGTATCTCTGAGTGGGGTCATGATTTCCGTCCCGAATACCGCCGTATCCGCCCGATCATCAATGAGATCAGGCCACGACCGGTAATAGCACTGACGGCAACCGCGACCCCCAAGGTGCAGCACGATATCCAGAAGAATCTCGGCATGACCGATGCCATGGTCTTCAAATCATCGTTTAACCGCGCCAATCTCTATTATGAGATACGCCCCAAGACAGCCAACATAGATCGGGATATTATCAAGTATATCAAGACTCGCGAGGGCAAGTCGGGTATTATTTACTGCCTCAGCCGTAAAAAGGTCGAGGAGTTGGCCGAACTGCTAAAGGTCAACAACATCAGAGCTTTGCCTTACCATGCCGGTATGGACTCGGCTACACGTTCGGCCAATCAGGATGCTTTCCTGCTCGAGCAGGTCGACGTTATCGTAGCCACGATAGCTTTCGGCATGGGTATCGATAAGCCGGATGTAAGGTATGTGATACATTATGATATGCCCAAGTCACTCGAGGGATATTACCAGGAGACGGGTCGCGCGGGTCGCGACGGAGGTGAAGGCACCTGTCTGACCTTCTACTCGGCTAAAGACCTCAAGAAACTTGAGAAGTTTATGCAGGGCAAGCCTGTGACCGAGCAGGAGATCGGGCGCCATCTCTTGCAGGAGACTGCCGGATATGCCGAGTCATCGGTATGCCGCCGCAAGACCCTGCTGCATTATTTCGGCGAAGAGTATACTGAAGATAACTGCGGGAACTGTGACAATTGTCTAAATCCAAAGAAACAAGTGGACGCTAAAGAAGACTTATGTGCCGTGATGGAGACCATCGTGGCTTTGAAAGAGAAATTTAAGGCTGATCACATCATTGACGTCATAGTCGGTAGAGAGACTAATGATGTCAAGACCTACAAACATAACGAACTCGAAGTTTTCGGGTGCGGACAAGGTACTGACCGCAAATTTCTCAATGCGGTTATCAGGCAGGCTACCATCGCCGGTTATCTAGATCGCGACGTAGAGAACTTCGGACAGATAAAACTCACCGAAAAGGGTAAGAAGTATCTTAAAAAACCTGTTGCCTTTAAGGTAGTCGAGGATAATGACTTCTCGGAGGTAGAGGAGGAAGTTGTAGTCAAGAGCGGTGCATCATGCGCCGTTGACCCCGAGCTATATTCAATCCTGAAAGATCTCCGTAAAAAGATTGCCAAGCATCTCAATCTCCCGCCGTATGTGATATTCCAGGATCCATCGCTCGAGGCGATGGCCACCACCTATCCCATCACTATCGAGGAACTTGCCAATATCACCGGTGTCGGCGCCGGCAAGGCCAAACGATATGGCGAGGAGTTTGTCAAGGTCATCAAGACCCATGTTGATGAGAACGAGATCGAGCGTCCCGAGGATCTGAGAGTGAGATCTGTGGCAAACAAGAGCCGTATAAAGATCTCGATCATCCAGGCTATCGACCGCAAGATAGATCTTGATGAGCTTGCCAACTCAAAGTGTATGGAGTTTGGCGAACTGCTCGACGAGATTGAGGCGATCGTCTATGCAGGCACAAAGATCAACATCAACTATTTTATCAACGAAGTTATCGACGACGATCATCAAGAGGATATCTTTGAGTACTTCAAGGAGGCCGAGACCGACTCGCTTAACGAGGCGATCAAAGAACTTGGCAAGGATTATTCTGAGGAGGAGATACGCCTGATGCGTATCAAGTTTCTCTCAGAGATGGGCAACTGATGTCAGTCTCAATTGCCGGTCAACTGTACGATGGACATACTTCGTAAGGAACTCAACCAGATTTACGCTGCGCAGCACCTTGATTATGAGACCCTCGACCCCGCCGAGGTGGAGAGGGCAAGGGGTGTTGCAAGCGTAATCGCTGAGTCTGACGGCGGAATTTCAGTCGTAACCGATGCCTCATCTGACCGTTGCTATATTTACTCAGGTGATCTTGGGCAGATAATAGGTCTTGACGGTGACACGGTCAACGGTAAGCCGGTAGACTCAAGTGATGAAGATGAGATATACTATCGTCTGCATCCCGAGGATCTCGCCGAGAAGAGGATGCTTGAATATGAGTTCTTCAAGATAGTCGATTCACTTGACGAGAGTGAGAAAAAATGTATAAAGGCAACCTGCCGCATCCGTATGCGGGATAATGCCGGGGTGTACAGGGTTGTCTACAATACCACGCAGATAATCGGCCTGTCGCCGTTTGGCAAAATCTGGTTGATACTTTGCCGATATGTATTATCGCCTTGTGAGAATGACCGCAAGGGTATCTGCCCGCATATCGTTAACACCGCGACGGGGACAATCACGCGCCTCTCATTCAATGATAAGATCAACAATATACTTACCTCAAGAGAGAAACAGATATTGCGGATGATCAGTGACGGTAAACCCAGCAAACAGATTGCCGATGCTTTAAGTATAAGCGTCTATACAGTCAACCGCCATCGTCAGAATATAATATCAAAACTCAGTGTTGGCAATAGCATTGAAGCGGTGTCAGCCGCCATTGCCATGAAGCTTTTGTAAGAGGTTAGAATAGTAATCTTTTAGTGTACGCTGTGCCAGTGAGTTGGTTAATTTTCAGTATTGCAGAGTAGGTGAGGGGTGTGTAATTTTGCGATAAAAAATCGCAATGAAAAGAATTTGTCTAAGCATTATCGGGTTATTGAGTCTGGCGTCCATGCTATCCGGGTCAGGAAAGGGAGAGTTTGACCAAGGAGGAGCGACCGTTTACTTTGTCATTACCGATCGCTTTTGCAATGGAGATTCGCTTAATGACGTGAACTACGGTCGCAAGACTGATTACGGTAGTGAGCGTCTCAATGCAGCGACCTTTCACGGAGGAGATTTCAAAGGTCTGCTTCAAAAGGCCCGTGAGGGGTACTTTACCGATCTTGGGGTAGATGTGGTGTGGATGACCGATGTCTACGAGCAGATTCACGGATGGATGACCGGATCGGGGTCAGTCAACGATTTTCCTCATTACGGCTATCATGGCTATTATCCGCTCGACTATACTCAGATTGATAAGAACTATGGTACGGCAGAGGAGTTCAGGGTACTGGTCGACACATTACATTCTCAGGGTATCAGAGTGATGCTCGGCGCAAATCTCAACGACCCGGGTTATCCCACACTACTTGATGCCGTGCAATATCGGTTTACCGATACGGGGCTGACCGAGGCTCAGGCGGTAGAACATATCAAGCAGTGGAGTTATGATGACTTCTTTGCCGATCGGCTTAACTGGTCAGGATGGTATGACAGGGGATGGATACGTATGCCTGATGAGGGCTGGGATGAGAATGATCCGTTGCAGTCGACCGTTTACGGTATGCCCGATTTTAAGGATGAGAGCAGAGACACTGTGGCAATCCCGGCCTTTCTGCACCGCAAATGGGATAGTGAGGGAGACAGCAACGATCCGTGGGTCAACCCCTCGGCAAGAGAGTTACGCGTTGATCGTGACCTCTCCCCGACGGAGTACCTTATCAGGTGGATAACATCTTGGATCGAGGAGTTCGGTATCGATGGATTTAGATGCGACATCGTCGAGAATGTGCATCTTGACCGTTGGAAAGAATTATATAGTGCCTGCAATGATGCTCTCAATCATTGGCGTGAAAAGCATAAGGGTGAACCTGCGGCTGATTGGGAAGAACCTTTCTATATGACAGGTGACTATGAGGATGCCTCAATAGACCGCAAAGCAGAATATGCCGATGCAGGTTTCGCAAGTCTTGTAAACTTCTATTTCCCCAAGCATGGCGACCTTGATAATATCGTGTACACATGGCAAGCATACGCCGATAGTATTGCCGTCCATAATGACTGGCATCCGTTCAGCTACCTCAACAACTCCTATCACCGCGATGCCGATATGTCTAACATGACAGACTGCGCAACTACATTACTGTTGTCGCCCGGTACGATACAGATTTTTTATGGCGATGAGACGGGGCGCGGGCTCAGTGATGCGCAGTACAACGTTGACAGTGCGCAGGCTTTCCGCTCTGACATGAACTGGATTAGTACGGACAGCACGTTGCTGGCACATTACCGCAGGTTAGGCCGGATACGCCGTGACCACCGCGTGATAGCAACCGGCAGGCAGAAAACGTTGGATACCCATAGAGTTATGCGGTATAACGATACTGACACGGTGTTGATCTGTCTCAAACCTGATGTGTCCCGGGGGATAGATGTCAGAGGGATATATAAGGCAGGTAGTAAGTTGACCGATCTGTATACCGGTCATAAAGCTATCGTCACTGAGGGAGGCTATGTCTATCCCCCGGAATATATAAATCGGGTAGCTATCCTTCGCCGGGCCGACTGACGTATGTCAGCGCGCGAGGCGAGTAGCCAGTTCGTCATGCTCCTGAGAGGCGAGTTCCCATACAGACATGGCCGTCTCAAGGTTGCGGTTAAGACGGGCATGACGGTCAAAGATGTCACCCTCCACCTCTCCCGCAGCGATCCGGGCCTCGGTGTCGGCGATCTCGGCCTCGATACGTGAAATTTCGGCCTCGGCCTCATCTACTTTTTTAGCAGCGCGTTTGAGCATTTTGTCTCTTTCGCGCTGCTCGGCGTATGTGAGTTTCTGTGCCGGTTGGGCTTTGGGAGCAGGTTGAGCAGAACGTGGTTGGACCTTTTGAGGTTGAGGGGTTGCCTGAGCCGGTGTATTCTGCGAGGGCTTGTTTCGCTCAAGTTCCTGTAAAGACGCAAGTTTTTTCTTCTCGAGGAACTCATATATGCCGCCCAGACACTCCCTGACTTTACCGCTGCCAAACTCATAGACCTTTTCGACAAGGCCATCAAGAAACTCACGGTCATGGCTGACGACAATTACCGTGCCGGTAAAGTCCTTTATGGCCTGTTTGAGTATATCCTTGGTGGCCATATCGAGGTGGTTGGTCGGCTCGTCGAGAATCAGCAGGTTGACTGGTTCGAGCAGCAGTCTGATCATGGCAAGACGGGTTTTCTCACCTCCCGAGAGAACCTTAACCTTTTTATCCGATGCCTCCCCGCCAAACATAAACGCCCCGAGTATGTCGCGTATCTTGGTGCGAATCTCACCGACAGCCACCCTGTCTATTGTGTCAAATACGGTAATATCCTCATCGAGGAGTTGAGCCTGGTTTTGTGCGAAATAACCGATCTTGACATTATGGCCGATCTTCAGGTTGCCGGTGAAAGGTATCTCATTCATTATACATTTTACGAGGGTAGATTTACCCTCGCCGTTTTTACCGACAAACGCGACCTTCTCGCCACGCTTGATGGTGAACGTGGCATTGTCAAATACCTGATGATCGCCGTATGCCTTACCGACATTATCGGCGATAACGGGGTAGTCGCCCGAGCGGGGCGCCGGGGGAAAACGCAGATTGATATGTGAATTGTCAACCTCGTCAACCTCGATACGTTCGATTTTGGCGAGCTGTTTCATGCGGCTTTGCACCTGCACAGCTTTTGTGGCCTTATATCTGAACCGCTCGATGAAAGCCTCTGTATCAGCTATCTCTTTCTGTTGGTTGAGATAGGCCCTCATCTGTTGTTCGACGCGCTCCTTGCGCAATTCGACAAACTTAGAGTAATTGACCGCGTAATCATATATCCGGCCGCACGAGATCTCTATTGTGCGGTTGGTCACATTATCTATAAAAGCGCGGTCATGGCTGACCAGCACAACGGCATTGGCCTTCGTGGCGAGGAATTGTTCGAGCCACTGTATAGACTCAATGTCGAGGTGATTGGTCGGCTCGTCGAGCAACAATACGTCGGGGCGACGCAACAACAGTTTGGCCAACTCGATACGCATACGCCAACCACCCGAAAACTCTGATGTGAGTCGGTTAAAGTCTGATCTGACAAAGCCCAGACCGATGAGGGTTTTCTCCATCTCTGCCTCGGCGTTTTCGCTCTGTTCCATAGCAAGACGCTGCGACAGATCGGCAATGTCGTCGATCAACCGCTGATAGTCGGCCGATTCATAATCGGTACGCTCGGCCAACTCGATATTCATCTTGTCGAGCCGGCTCTGCATCTTGTCAATATGCGAGAATGCCTCCCGTACCTCCTCGGCTACCGTGCGGGTGTCAGTCAGTTTCATCTGCTGGGGCAGGTATCCGATAGTGGTGTCTTGCGGCACGGCCACCTGACCTGAGGTCGGGCGCTGCAAACCCGCGATTATTTTCAGCATGGTCGACTTGCCCGCTCCGTTTTTACCCACCAGGGCTATACGGTCACGACGGTTGATGACATAGCTGATATTGTCAAATAATGATTTTGCGCTGAATTCGACTGAGAGGTTCTGTATTGAAATCAAGGCTGTTTACTTTTTCTTTTTCAAATGATGTATGACGATGCGCCTGTTCTCGGTGATCACCATATCCACGGCTACATCGTGCGGTTCGGCCGGAATATCCTCGTCAAGAAGCTGGAAGTCATATCCGACTCCGACTTTTGTAGCGTGGCTGTTGGCCAGCAGACGGTCATAATACCCCTTGCCGCGGCCGACACGGTTACCTTTTGTGTCGTAAGCGATGGCGGGGACTACGATCAGTTCGATCTGCGACACATCAGTGGTATCGTCACCCTGTGGCTCCTCGATACGGAATGACCCCATTGCCATATGTGACCGGTCGTAAGGGAGAATCTCGAGGTTGAGTCCGTTGACTCGGGGGAGGTAGAATCTCTTGCGACCGCTCCAACGGTCAAGGAACTCACGGGTCGACAACTCATCGGGGAGAGAGTGGTATAATAATATGTTGTCTGCCAGAGCGAAGGCTGCCGATTGTTCGAGACGGCTGAACACAGCTATGGCTGCGCGGGTCTTTTCGAGTGCCGACAACAGGCTCTTGCGGGCTTTGACGCGGCTGCGTATATCTTCCTTATTCATGGTCAATCTTCTGTTTGGCGCTTGACGCGGGCCGTTGCTCTTAATGATTACCCTCGGGCATTATCGGGAATGCGGCGTTGCCGCCAAGCAGTTCGTCAATGGCCCGTTTGACATTTATGTCGTCACCGTTAGAGATCTCAAAGTAAGCACCGTAACCGAGCGTGTCGCGCGCGATTAATGCTTTCAGTTGATTAACAATCAAATCATGCGAAATGTTGATGTAATACCACCGGGCCGGATGACCGTTGCGAGACGCGTACAACACAAACTGTCGCAAGAGGGCGTCATCGTTAGGCAGTAGCTCAAGCAGTTCCTCGACATTCGTCGCCTTGCACAGGGTCTCGCGGTTGTCATCTACATACTCAAAGGCGTAGCGCTGTAGCAGGCCGGCGTTTGCCACATTAATATAATAGGAACTTATGCCCGAGGTGTCGTTGGGAACAAAGATGTCAGGCATGATGCCACCGCCACCGTAAACGGTGCGGCCATGCAGGGTCTTGTATTCGATATCGGTATTGAGTTTTATAGAATCTGCCGAGAACATTTCGCCACGCTGATAGCGGTCGAGAATCTCATGCTCGTAGACTGAGAGATTTGAGTAATCTTTCTGGATGCTGCGCCCTGACGGTGTGTAGTAGCGACCGATGGTGAGACGGATGGCCGAACTGTCAGGTAGCACCGACTGACGTTGTATCAATCCTTTGCCGAATGACCGGCGGCCGATGATCAGCGCGCGGTCGTTGTCTTGCAGCGCGCCGGCAAAAATCTCTGATGAGGACGCAGAGAATTCGTCGAGAAGCACAACCACCTGACTCTCGCGGAATGACCCGGTGCCGTCGGCAGTGATGTGTGAGCTCGAGTTGAAGTCGCGGCCCAGGGTGCTGACTATCGTCTGACCGGGATCGAGGAACTCGTTTGCCATAAGATAGGCTATCTCCATATATCCGCCGGTGTTACCTCTGAGGTCGATGATGAAATCCTCGGCACCCTCGCGGCGCAACTTAGACAATCCTTGATAAAACTCATCATAGGTCGTGCGGCCGAATTTATTAACCTTGATATAGCCGATGCCGGGCGAAGCGATGTAAGTGGCGTCGACAGTATTTACCGGTATGTCACCGCGGATGATGTCAAATGACAGGAGTTTCTTGGAGTTGGTGCGTTTAATCCGTAACTGCACTTTTGAGCCTTTATCACCACGCAACCGTTTGAGCACCTGTTCGTTTGTGATGCCTACGCCGGCGATATCTTCACCGTCGACTTTGACGATACGGTCACCGGGGAGAATGCCGACTTTTTCTGACGGGCCACCGGGGATCACCTCTATCACCTTGATGGTGTCGTTGTCGATCATAAACTGTATGCCGATGCCGCTGAATGACCCCTCGAGATCATCATTGACGGCCTGCAGGTCACTGGCGGGGATGTATGCCGAGTGAGGATCAAGATTGGTTAGCAGGCTCGGGATGGTCTTCTCAATAAGGCTGTCGAGGTCGACCTCGTCGACATACTCATTACGAATAATATTAAGTATGGTCTGAAATTTTTTCTGGGCAGCCGTCGGTCCGTTGTGGCGGTTGACCATCTCCCCTGCAAAAAATCCCAGCACAAACATCAGGGCAGCGACAAGAGGTACCCAGTTTGATAGACGATTATTATTTTGAGACATTTCAGGATTAATCTTTATTTACATCATGTTCGAAGCCCAGATCAGGAATGTGAACGCACTCTATATCGGCCCGGCGCAAGAGATCTAAACCGTCAGTGATACGGTAAAGTTCGTTGAATACGACCCTACGGATGCCGGCCTGGATAATAAGTTTGGAACATTCGACGCACGGTGACGCTGTTATATAGAGCGTAGCACCCTCCGAAGAGTTATTGCTGCGGGCGACCTTGGTGATGGCGTTGGCCTCGGCATGAAGCACATATGGTTTGGTGACTCCATACTCATCTTCGCACACATTCTCAAACCCTGACGGAGTACCGTTAAAACCGTCTGAGATTATCATGGAATCCTTGACGATAATAGCACCGACCTTGCGGCGTTGGCAATAGGAATTTTCGGCCCAGATGGCAGCCATTCTGAGGTAACGTCTGTCGAGCGTTTCTTGCTTTTGGGATTGTTCCATTTCTCTGCTTAAAAATAGCTTGCAAAGATACGAAAAATCCCGTTACTATGCCAAATCTCCAACTGTAAATATCCATAAAATCCGATGCGTTATCCAATAAGAATAAATATCTTTGAATACATAAACGGTGAAAAGAGTTTTGAAAGGTTGTTGATGCCAATCAGAATGTTTTTTGTATCTTTGCAATCGCAAGTAAAGATAATAATAAATTATCATTATAATATGAAATATTTCAATTCATTGATCGCCGTGCTGGTGATTATTTTGGCCGGCGTCTCTGTGTCATCTTGTGGATCTGACGAACCGGAATCTGAGCCAAAGGTATACCCCGTGACCGGTGCGCCGACATCCGTCACGCTCGATTATCTTGACGTGATGGAGGTGAGTGCTGTTGCTTTTAACTCTACTGCTGACTGGAGCGCCGAGATATTCCC
>CAMWLR010000006.1 GCA_947175215.1 uncultured Porphyromonadaceae bacterium | reverse complement strand
AATTCTGAAATTTTGACACGCCCTCGTTATTTTATCCGATGAGGTTATTAATGAATACTGCAAGTATAGCCAGCGGACATACATATCTCAGCAAAAAGACAATCGATTTCCTGACATATTTTGATGCCGGCGAGAGTTGCTTGTCAACTGTGACGCGGTCTACGATCCATCCGACAAATATCGATACCATCATACCGCCCAAGGGGAGGAAGATGTTGCTCGTCACATAGTCAAACAGACCGAACACTGTCATCCCGAAGAAAGTTACATGGGCGAGCGGGCCAAATGATAACGCGCAAAAAATGCCGAAGAAAGTCACGAAGCCCATCGTCAGCGCCACAGCCTTGCTGCGCTTGAGATGCCACCGCTCGATACAGAACGCTACCCCTGTCTCGCTCAACGAGATTGTCGAGGTGAGAGACGCGATGAGCAGAAGCAGAAAGAAGACCGATGACCATATAGCCCCGCCTGTCATCTGCCGGAATATGTCGGGCAATACCTCAAACACGAGCTGAGGCCCGGCTGCCGGCTCTTTACCGAACGCAAAGACCGCCGGGAAGATTATCATGCCGGCAACGATGGCCACTAACGTATCAAGTCCGGCCATGATCGACGCGCTTTTGACAATCTTTGTATCTGAGGGGAAATAGCTGCCATAGACTGTGAGTGTACCGAGACCAACCGATAGAGAGAAGAACGCCTGTCCGAGAGCAGACAGGAATGTCGAGCTGTCGACATGTGCCATATCGGGGATAAAGAGAAATCTCAGGCCATCCATCGCGCCCGGCAACAACAGCGAGTTGACTGTCATCATCACCAGCAGCACGAAGAGCAGCGGCATCAGCCAGTTTGATACATTCTCGATACCTTTCTTGACTCCGCGTAACACCACAACGCCGTTAATGGATAGCAGCACGATCGTCCAGAACACGCAGCGCCATCCGGCGGTGAAGTTGTTAAACTCGGCATGACTCTCCCTCACCCCTCCGGCAGTGAGATTACCGCTGAGTGACTGGAAGAGGTACTCGAGTGTCCACCCGGCGACCACGGCATAAAACGACAGGATTAATGTACCGCTCAATACGCCCAAAAATCCGGCGATGCGCCACCATTTACCCCCCTTGGGAGCAAGGTAGTCCATCGCCCCGAAAATATTGCGTCTTGAGGCTCGCCCTAATACAAACTCGGCGCAGACCACGGGGATGCCGATAAGCAGCACACACAGCAGGTTGACCAGCAGAAACGCCCCGCCGCCGTGCATTCCGGCCTCATACGGGAAACGCCATATATTGCCAAGGCCGACAGCTGAACCGACCGTAGCGGCTATGACCCCGAATTTTGTCGTGAACTTAGGGCGATTATCTTCCTTCATATCACCGTATATCGCTCGTGAGGGGGTCTTGTCAGCGGCTTGATGCAGAGTAGTTGGGAGCCTCTGATGTGATAGCTACATCGTGAGGATGGCTCTCGGCCACGCCGGCATTGGTGATGCGTGTAAACTTGGCATTGTGGAGCGCATCGATATCCTTTGCGCCGCAATACCCCATACCGGCACGCAGACCGCCCAGCATCTGATATACAACCTCATAGAGCGAACCCTTATAGGGAACACGCGCAGCGATACCCTCGGGTACGAGCTTCTTGGTGTCGGTCTCGTTAGCCTGGAAGTAGCGGTCTTTAGACCCTTTCTCCATAGCCTCGAGTGACCCCATGCCACGGTAAGCCTTATATTTACGACCGTTATAGATGATGGTGTCACCGGGCGACTCCTCAACACCGGCAAGCATACCGCCGAGCATAACGCTGTAACCGCCGGCGGCAAGAGCCTTGACGATGTCACCGCTGTAACGGATACCGCCGTCAGCAATCAGGGGTACACCCGTACCCTCAAGAGCCTTGGCAACATCATATACGGCCGACAGCTGAGGTACACCCACACCAGCGATAATACGGGTGGTGCAGATCGACCCCGGGCCGATACCCACTTTCACTCCGTCTGCGCCATTCTCGACCAGATATTTAGCAGCGTCGCCCGTGGCGATATTACCCACAACGACATCAATCTCGGGATATTTCTCCTTTACGGCACGAAGCACACCTACCACACCCTTAGAGTGACCGTGAGCGGTATCGATAACGATGGCATCGACACCGGCGCGCACCAGCGCGTCGACACGTTCCATCGAGTCGGCAGTCACACCCACACCGGCTGCGACACGCAGACGGCCCAGGGCATCCTTGCACGCAAACGGTTTATCCTTGGCCTTTGTAATATCCTTATATGTAACAAGCCCCACGAGGCGACCATCCTTGTCAACCACGGGGAGCTTCTCGATTTTATGTTTTTGCAGAATGTCGGCAGCCTCCTCGAGGTTTGTCGACTGATCGGTTGTCACCAGATTCTCAGAGGTCATCACCTCATCTACCTTACGGTTAAGGTCGCGCTCAAAGCGCAGGTCACGGTTAGTGACGATACCGCGCAGCAGACCTTTCTCATCCACAACAGGGATACCGCCGATATGATATTCCTCCATCATCTTCAGGGCGTCACCCACGGTCGACCCCTCGAGAATAGTCACCGGATCATAGATCATACCGTTCTCGGCACGCTTTACGGCGTGTACCTGACGGGCCTGCTCCTCGATCGACATATTTTTGTGGATAACACCGATACCACCCTCGCGGGCGATGGCAATAGCCATCTTGGCCTCTGTCACGGTATCCATAGCGGCCGAGACAATAGGCACATTCAGTACGATGTTACGCGAAAATTTAGTCTGGAGTTTAACACTGCGGGGAAGAACCTCGGAATAAGCGGGAACTAGAAGGACGTCATCAAACGTAAGACCGTCCATCACTACCCTGTCTGCAATAAATGACGACATATATAAAACCTTAAAACGTTTTTTCGTTCGTATAATATTGCCCGCAAAGGTAATAATTTTTTCTGACAAAACCAAAGCTAATCTTCCTCCTCGCCCTATTTCTTGCGGAGGTCGGCGACGGTGGCTGAGACCTCCATGACCGCCAGAAGGGCGGCAAACCAAAGGCCGTAGAGAGCATCTATACCGTTTACGATGGCAATGACCGAACTCAGTGCGACGGCATATGGGAATAGTTATTAAATATTACTGACCTAAATCACAAATGCGTCTGTCAAACCTTATCTGACGGGGTTATCCTGACTGTTTAACCGGATGCAAATTTTTCTCAATCGTCAAGCAAAACAGTTTCAGTTCCCGCCGATAATTCGTAACTTTGCATCATGTTTAGGATAAAACGTCTATACCTGTATATGTTGCAGAGCTACCTGCCTCTGCTGCTGATGACGTTTTTTATCTGCCTGTTTATCGTGCTGATGCAGTTTTTATGGCGTTATATCGATGATCTGGTAGGTAAAGGCCTGACTATTGATGTAATAGCCGAACTGTTTTTTTACGCGGCCCTGACGATGGTGCCGATGGCGTTACCGCTGGCCATTCTGTTGGCCTCGCTGATGATATTCGGTAATCTCGGCGAGAAGTTTGAGCTCACGGCGATGAAAGCCTCGGGGATATCTTTGCTCAGGGTGATGAGTCCGCTTATCGTACTTATATCGTTTGTAGCTGTCGGGGCGTTTTTCTTTCAGAACAATGTACTGCCGGTGGCGCAGACCAAGATGTGGACGCTCCTCTACTCTATGCGCCAGAAGTCTCCCGAACTCGAGATTCCCGAGGGGGTGTTCTATACTCAGATACCCGGCTATAACTTCTTTGTCGAGAGCAAAGATCGCGAGACGGGCACGTTATACAACATGATGATCTATGATGTGTCGCGCGGCTTTGACAACGCCCGCGTGATACTTGCCGACTCGGGGCATCTCAAATCGGCTGATGATAAGGTGCACCTGTTTCTGCAACTTTATAGCGGAGAGCAGTTTGAGAATCTGCGCGAGAGTCAGGGGCAGGTAAATCAGGGCAATCAGCCCTATCGTCGCGAGGAGTTTGACCTCAAGGAGATATTGCTGGCGTTTGACGCTAACTTCAACCGCATGGATGAATCAGGGATGCGTAACCAGTATGTCGGCAAGAATATGCACGAACTCAGGGCCACGATTGACTCTGTCGGCCGGCGCGTTGACTCGATCGGGGCAATATATGCACGCAGCATCAGCGAGGGACCATACGTCAGGCTATCGGAGTATATCGAAGAGCGTGAGGGGGATGCTGTCATCCGTCATCACCGCCCGCAAGTGGCTATGACTCAACCGATAGATATTGACTCTATATTCTATAAGGAGAATCCCTCGCGCAGCCGATCATACCTGACAATGGCGATTAACCGCGCGCATGCTGTCAAACAGGAGTATGAGTTCAAGAGTTACGTGATGGATGAGGAACGCACCACGATACGCCGTCACGGCATTGAGATGCATAAAAAGTTCACCCTGTCATTTGCCTGCCTGGTATTCTTCTTTATCGGTGCCCCATTGGGTGCGATAATCCGCAAGGGTGGTATCGGTACACCGCTTGTGATCTCGGTATTCCTCTTTATATTCTATTATATAATAGATAACACGGGCTATAAGCTTGCCCGCGACGGCGCATTGCCCGTATGGCAAGGTATCTGGCTGAGTTCGTTTGTGTTGCTCCCCCTCGGCGTCTTCCTGACTTACAAAGCGATGCGCGACTCAGCCGTGCTCAATATCGACGCATACAAGAACTTCTTCAGACGTCTGCGCGGTATTCATAAACGCGAGCTCGAGGTCAAGGAGTATGTCATGGAGTCTGTCAGCCGCGAGGCTGCCCTGACGAGACTCGACCGACTTATGGCGGAGATCAACCGCCTCACCGATACTTGGCGCTCGCTGCCGTTTGTCAAGCAACAGATATACCGGTTCATTATCCGTCATAAAGGATTTGACAAATTGCAGACAACCCTCAACGAAACTATCGACTATCTCTCTAATTCAAGAGATCCGCAAACAATCGCGCTGCTCAACAGTTATCCCTATAAGGTGACGCGCCGCAATCTCAACCAGGTGGCCGAGACCACGCGACGTCTGATCGATCTCTGTAAACAACCCCAACAACATCCGTGATGAACGCTGACAAAATCAAACTTGACTCTATCGAAGATGCCCTCAAGGACTTCAAGGAGGGTAAAATGATAATCGTGGTCGATGATGAAGACCGCGAGAACGAGGGTGACATCATTGTCGCTGCCGAAAAAATCACCCCCGAGCAGGTAAACTTCATGCTCAAGAATGCCCGCGGCGTATTGTGTGTGCCACTGACCATCTCGCGTTGCAAAGAGCTCGGTCTCGACCCGCAGACCACCGACAACACCTCGGTACTCGGCACCCCGTTTACAATCACCGTTGACAAACTCGATGGATGCTCGACCGGCGTGTCTATACATGACCGTTGCGCCACCATCCACGCGCTTGCCGATCCCACCTCAAAGCCCGAGACATTCGGCCGCCCCGGCCATATAAACCCCCTATTTGCTCAGGATGCCGGGGTACTCCGCCGTTCGGGACACACTGAGGCAGCCGTAGATCTCGCCCGTCTGAGCGGATTGCAACCGGCTGCCGCCCTGATGGAGATAATGAGTGACGACGGGTCGATGGCCCGCCTGCCCGAGCTGCGCAAACGCGCCGATGAGTGGGGGATGAAACTCATCTCGATACGCGACCTTATCGCATACCGCCTCAAACAGGAATCGCTTGTAGAGAAGGGTGAGGAAGTACATCTGCCTACCGTCTACGGTGATTTCCGACTCATCCCCTTCCGTCAGAAAAGCAACGGACTCGAACATATCGCCATCATCAAAGGGGACGTCAACACCGACGAACCGGTGCTGGTGAGAGTTCACTCATCATGCGCCACAGGCGACATATTCGGGTCACTCAGATGTGACTGCGGCGAGCAGCTGCATCAGGCATTACAGATGATCGACAAAGAGGGACGCGGTGCTGTCATTTACCTCCTGCAAGAAGGTCGCGGTATCGGCCTGATGGATAAGATCAAGGCTTACAAATTACAGGAACAGGGTATGGATACCGTTGACGCCAACCTACACTTAGGCCATAAAGCTGACGAACGTGACTATGGTGTCGGTGCACAGATACTCCACGAACTCGGCATACGCAAGATGCGCCTTATCACCAATAACCCCATCAAACGTATCGGCCTTGAGGGTTACGGCCTCGATGTAGTCGAGAACGTGCCTATCGAGATTGCCCCCAACGAGCACGACCGCTTTTATCTCTCGACCAAAAAGCATCGTATGGATCACACCCTCCACAACGTCGACTGACCGTTGACTCTAATGTCCTTCGCGTCACAAAGCGTCCCCCATTAGCCATCTGCTCTGAAACGGAGATAAATCAAGAGGCGATGTCACAATTAATCAGTGACATCGCCTCTTGATTTATAATAACCTTGACAGGTGTAAGAATCAGAAGTAATTGTCAGTGGCGGGATCGAAAGTGCGGAGCACCCGGGCCGGGTTACCGGCCACGATCGTATTGGCCGGGACATCGCGGGTAACAACCGAGGCTGCACCCACGACGGCATTCTCACCTATCGTGACACCGGGGAGTATTGTTGCCCCGGCGCCGATCCACGCGCCACGGCCGATATGCACCGGAGCAAGGGTGATTACCTCTCGGTCACGCAGGTCATGATTATTTGACAAGATCTGCACATTGGCTGCCAACTGCGCATTGTCATCAATCGTGATACCACCTGAACCCATAAGCAATATACCGTCCATGATAAAAACGTTCTTACCGATTTTAATACGGCTTGCTCCGACAACTGTCAGCGGAGGCATCATGTAGCTCCCCTCACCGATGTTGCCATAAAGCAGTTCGCTCACCATATTGTTATATTCCTCGCTCAGAGGCAGCAGCTGCTTGAGCCTGAAACAGAACTGACGGTTGCGCATCGTCTCGTTGGCGTGCACAAGATCGACTCGCAGATCTATACGGCCGGCTTCTTTCGATTCAGCAGACATACGTATCAATCTTTGATAAGGTTGTGGCCTGTCATCTCCTTAGGCTGTGGAATACCCATGATATGGAGGATGGTCGGCGCGACGTCGGCAAGGATACCGTTCTCAACGGTAGCATTCTTGTCATCGGTCACATACACACAGGGCACGGGGTTGAGCGAGTGGGCCGTGTTGGGTGTACCGTCAGAGTTCTCGGCATGGTCAGCATTGCCGTGATCGGCGATAATGATTACCTCATAGCCGTTTTTCTTGGCAGCCTCAACAACCTCCTCGACACACTTGTCAATGGTCTCGACAGCTTTCTGAATGGCAGAGTAGACACCGGTGTGGCCCACCATATCACCGTTTGCAAAGTTGACAACGATGAAATCATATTTCTCAGAGTCAATCGCGTCGCGCAGTTTGTCGGCAACCTCGGGGGCAGACATCTCAGGCTTGAGATCATAGGTAGCCACCTTGGGCGACGGCACGAGGATACGATCCTCGCCCTCAAAGGGAGCTTCGCGACCCCCGTTAAAGAAGAATGTCACGTGGGCATACTTCTCGGTCTCGGCGATATGCAGCTGCTTCTTACCCTTAGATGAGAGATATTCGCCGATAGTGTTGTCGACATTCTCCTTGGGGAAGAGGATATGGACATCCTTAAACGAAGCGTCATAAGGTGTCATGCAATAATATTGCAGGTTGGGGATTGTCTTCATCCCCTCCTCGGGCATATCATGCTGGGTCAGCACAACGGTCAGCTCCTTGGCACGGTCGTTGCGGTAGTTAAAGAAGATAACCGCGTCACCCTCTTTGATCGTACCGTCGACGGTCGAGTTGTTGATCGGTTTGATAAACTCGTCGGTCACACCCTCGTCATAGCTTTCCTGCATAGCCTTGACCATATCGGTAGCCTGTTTGCCTGTGCCGTCAATAAGCAGATCGTATGCGACTTTGACACGATCCCAACGCTTGTCGCGGTCCATTGCGTAGTAACGGCCGATGATTGATGCGATCTTTGCACCGGTCTTGTCGCAATGCTCGGTAAGCTGCTCGATGAACCCTTTACCCGAACGGGGGTCTGTGTCACGGCCATCCATGAAGCAGTGGAGATATACCTTCTCGAGGCCATACTTCTGTGCTATGTCACAGAGGGCAAAGATGTGCTCAAATGATGAGTGTACGCCACCGGTAGAGGTCAGACCCATGAAGTGGATCGCCTTGCCTGTCTCTTTGGCGTATGAGAATGCACTCTTGATCTCGGGATTATCGAGAATAGCGCCGCTCTCTATGGCCTTATTGATCTTCACAAGGTCTTGATAGAGTACACGGCCTGCGCCGATATTGAGGTGACCTACCTCAGAGTTACCCATCTGGCCGTCGGGGAGACCGACGTTTTCGCCCGATGCCTGCAGCTCAGAGTGAGGATATGTCGCGAGAAGTTTGTCCCAGTAAGGTGTGGGAGTAGAGTAGATGGCGTCACTATGGGTATGGTTGCCGATACCCCAGCCATCAAGAATCATCAGTAATGCTTTATGTGCCATTTGATAGATATTGTGCGGAGATTACTTGGTCAGGGGACACCCTGCGCATTTCTCCTGGATTTTTTTGAAGAAGTCGTTACCTTTGTTATCAACAAGAATAAAGGCGGGGAAGTTCTCGACCTCAATCTTCCAGATAGCCTCCATACCTAATTCAGGGTATTCGAGCAGCTCAACTTTCTTGATCGAGTTCTTGGCCAGCACGGCAGCGGGGCCACCGATCGAACCGAGATAGAATCCGCCGTTATTCTTGCACGCATCGGTCACCTGCTGCGAACGGTTACCTTTGGCGATCATGATCATCGAGCCTCCGGCCTTCTGGAACTGATCAACATAAGGATCCATACGACCTGCAGTAGTCGGGCCGAATGAACCTGAGGCCATGCCTGCGGGGGTCTTGGCCGGACCGGCGTAATAGATCGGATGGTTCTTGAGATATTCAGGCATAGGTTCGCCGGCATCGAGACGCTCTTTGATCTTGGCGTGAGCGATATCGCGGCCCACGATGATAGTGCCGTTGAGGTTGAGACGTGTAGCGACGGGGAACTTGTCAAGTTCGGCCAGTACCTCAGACATCGGACGGTTAAGGTCGATGTTGACGGCATTGCTCTCCTCGGGATTACGCATCTCCTCGGGGATCAACTCGCCGGGGTTAGCATCAAGTTTCTCGATCCAGAGACCCTCGCGGTTGATCTTAGCCTTGACATTACGGTCAGCCGAGCAGCTTACACCCATACCGATGGGGCATGATGCGCCGTGGCGGGGAAGACGGATGACGCGGATATCATGGGCGAAATATTTGCCGCCGAACTGTGCGCCGAGCCCGATGTTGCGTGATGCCTCAAGGAGTTCTTTCTCGAGCTCTACATCGCGGAATGCGCGGCCATACTCGTTACCCGTGGTGGGGAGATTATCGTAATATTTGATCGAGGCTTTCTTGACTGTCTCGAGATTCTTCTCGGCCGATGTGCCGCCGATAACAAATGCGATATGATAAGGGGGACATGCAGCAGTACCCAGGGTCTTCATCTTCTCGACAAGGAAGGGAACGAGAGTCTTGGGGTTAATGATCGCCTTGGTTTCTTGATAGAGGTATGTCTTATTGGCCGAACCGCCGCCCTTTGCAACAAAGACAAACTTATATTCGTCGCCCTCTGTGGCGTGAATGTCTATCTGAGCAGGGAGGTTACAACCTGTGTTGACCTCGTCATACATATTCAGGGGGGCGTTCTGTGAGTAGCGCAGGTTGCACCGGGTATATGTGTCATAGACACCGCGGGAGATTTTCTCCTCGTCGTCACACCCGGTATAAACGAGCTGACCTTTCTCGCCGTGACAGATTGCCGTACCTGTATCCTGGCAGAAAGGCAGTTCACCCTTGGCCGCGATCTCGGCGTTGCGAAGCATCGTCAGAGCCACAAACTTGTCATTGTCTGACGCCTCGGGATCATGCAGAATTTTTGCGACCATCTCGTTATGCTCGCGACGGAGCATAAAGGCGTTGTCATGCGTAGCCTGACGGGCGAGCACAGTCAGTGCCTCGGGGTCTACCACAAGGAATTCATGACCACCCCAGTTTTCTACCTTGACGTAGTCTGAGGTCAGATGATAATACTCGGTAGTGTCAGGTCCGAGCGGAAACATCTCCTGATAATGGAACGGTTTGGTTGCCATAGTTAGAGTTGATATGCGTTTATGTCGAATAAAATTTAGACGTTGGCAAGGGCCGCAGGTAAATAACTTTGCGGCATCCCCGGGCGTTTTCGCGAGGATACCGCAAAGTTACGAATTATTTGGCAAACGGCGTCAATCGCCCGTGAGCATTTTTCGTCATATATGATGTGTAGAGCCGTTATTTGCTCTCGTTGCGGAATGTGTAGTCTTTATGACCGATCTCACAGGTGAGCATATTGCCATGTATCTTCACATCCTCGATCTCATTTATGTTGAGCAACAGACTGCGGGCGGCCTGCTCCATCTGCTGACGGGCGAGCACGGTCGCTGCAGGTTTAAGGGTGGTCAGCTCGGGAGCGCTATCCTGCGACAGCACGTTATAATTGAGCTGCACGGCATCGGGATCGACATTGACCGTCAGAGTCGATGCATCAAGGGTCAGCAGCAGATCATCGTCATCTTTGGCCTGATAATAGCCGGTTATTGAGACAGTGCCTGAGGCCGATACGGTCAGAGGAGTAACGATCGAGTCATTGGCAGGGAGAGTATTCTCAACGGTGACATAGGCCGACAGGGTGACGTTTCCCTCGCCTGAATTGCCGGTGTGTGTAAACTCCATCATACGTGTCGCGGTGGCGCGGGTGGCCCCTGCATCGTTGATCTCCTCGGGATTGCCGGCCCATACTCCCTGAATATTGTCAGACAATTTCTGACGCGAATCACATGACGACATTGCCAGCATTCCGCCAAGCGCCAATGTGGCGATAAATAATGTTTTCTTCATGATTATACTGTTTGGTTTTAATCGGTCGGGTTATAGAAATGTTATATTATCTTAAACAAACGGCCACCTCTGTTTTGTTTTCGGGGGTGTATTAAAAATTTTTTTCTTAACTTTGCAAATTAAGTAATTCTATCTGTAAACAACGCGCCGGGGCTGTGTCGCCAACGGGCGCGCCCAAGAATAAAACCATCAGAAATGTCACTACAATGTGGAATCGTCGGACTACCCAATGTCGGTAAGTCGACCCTCTTCAATTGTCTCTCCAACGCCAAGGCCCAGTCGGCCAATTTCCCTTTCTGCACTATCGAGCCCAACGTGGGTGTGATCACCGTTCCCGATGAGCGTCTCAACAAGCTCGTCGAGATGTGTAACCCGCGCAGCATCGTCCCCGCCACGGTCGAGATCGTCGATATCGCGGGCCTCGTCAAGGGTGCAAGCCGCGGCGAAGGCCTCGGCAACAAGTTCCTGGCAAATATCCGTGAGACAGATGCCATCCTGCACGTGCTGCGGTGTTTTGACGATGACAATATAACACATGTCGACGGCACTGTCGATCCGGTCAGGGATAAGGAGATCATCGACTATGAGTTGCAGCTCAAAGACCTCGAGACAATAGAGAGCCGCATCGCCAAGACTCAGAAGCAGGCTCAGACCGGAGGTGACAAGACTGCAAAATTCCAGTATGAAGTGTTGTGCAAGTTCAAGGAGGCTCTTGATAAGGGTAAACCGGCACGCAGCGTTGTGATGGAGACCCCTGATGAGAAGAAGTTTGCCCGCGAACTCTTTCTGCTCACCGACAAACCCGTATTATATGTATGTAATGTCGATGACGCATCAGCTGTCAACGGCAACAAATATGTCGACGCCGTGCGCGAGGCCATCAAGGATGAGGGCGCAGGGCTTATGATCGTTGCCGCTCAGACCGAAAGCGAGATTGCCGAACTCGATACTTTTGAGGAGCGTCAGGAATTTCTCAACGAGATAGGGCTCGAGGAGTCGGGCGTGTCACGTCTGATACGTGCCGCCTATGCGCTGCTCAACCTCAAGACATTCTTCACCGCCGGGGCCGATGAGGTCAGGGCGTGGACATTTGTTGACGGCTGGAAAGCGCCCAAATGCGCCGGTGTCATCCACTCTGACTTTGAGAAAGGTTTTATTCGCGCTCAGGTCATTAAATATGACGATTTCGTCACCCTCGGCGGTGAGAGCGCCGTGCGCGATGCCGGCAAGATGGGTGTCGAGGGTAAGGATTATGTGGTCAAAGACGGTGATATAATGCACTTCTTGTTTAATAACTGATAAAATCCAACACCAAACCTATAAACTTCATAGTATGAACATTATGAAAATGTCACTCGCTGCCCTGACCCTCGCCGGAGGTGTCTTGGCCGTGAGTGCCGAACATCTGGGCAGCGTCGACAAGGCGCTTATCGACTCGACATACGCGCCGGGTCAGGACTTCTACCGCTACGTAAATAACGGCTGGATGCAGGCCCACCCCCTCACCGACGAGTATGCACGTTACGGCATGTTCAACGTACTTAACGACCAGGCTGAGGAGAATGTAAAGACCATCGTTATGAATCTCGGCGAGTCAAACCCCGAGAAGGGTACAAACGCCTTTAAGGTATGGACTCTATACTCTCAGGGTATGGACTCTATACGCCGCAACAACGAGGGTGCCACCCCCATCCTTGCCGATCTAAAGAAGATTGAGGAGACTCCTGCCTCAGGTATGGAGGATCTGTTCCTGTGGATGCACGGCAATTACTCGTCACCATTCTTCGGCGCAGGCCCCATGGAGGATCTTGCCGACTCTAACGTTTACGCCATGTATGTTTCGGGCGGTAGCCTCGGTCTGGGCGACCGTGACTATTATCTGCTCAATGACAAGGAGAATACAAAAATCCGCGAGGCTTACAAGAAACTCATCGTTGATCAGATGCGCAACGCCGGCTACTCTAAGAAAGATGCCCAACGTATCATGAAGAATGTAATGAAGATCGAGACAGCGCTGGCCGATTCGACCTGGACCCGCGAGGAGAGCCGCAATATCCCCGCGATGTATAATCCCCGCTCTATCGAGCAGCTCAAGGAGATGTACCCCAACATCAACTGGGATCGCTTCTTTATCGAGACCATGGGTATCGAGACCCCCGAGATGGTGATCGTCACCGAGATGAACACTGTCAAGCAGGCCGACAATCTTTTGGCCAAACTCTCTGACCGTGAGAAGAAAGATTATTATCTGTGGAAGTATGTCGCTCAGGCTGCCCCCTATCTCAGCGACAAATTCACCGAGACCTCGTTTGAGTTTAACAAGGTCATGAGCGGTGTCAAGCAGATGCGTCCCCGTTGGAAACGCGCATTAGGCGTTGCAGACGGTTACATGGGCGAGGCCATCGGTCAGCTCTATGTTGACGAGTATTTCCCCGAATCATCTAAGGAGCAGATGCTGCAGCTCGTGGGTAACCTCCGCACTGCCCTGGGCAAGCATATCATCAACCTCCCCTGGATGAGCGACGAGACCAAACTCAAAGCTATCGAGAAACTGCTCGGTTTCACCGTCAAGATCGGTTATCCCGACAAATGGAAAGATTACTCAGAACTTGAGATCGACCCCGCTCTCTCATATTATCAGAACGTTCACAATGCCTCTATGTGGCATCAGAAGAAAGAGTATGAGAAATGGGGTAAACCTGTTGACAAGACCGAGTGGGGCATGACACCTCAGACCGTCAACGCATACTATAATCCCCTGGCTAACGAGATCGTCTTCCCCGCAGCCATCCTGCAGGCTCCCTTCTTTAACCCCGAAGCATCTGATGCCGAGAACTACGGCGGTATCGGTGTCGTTATCGGCCACGAGATGAGCCACGGCTTTGATGACCAGGGCTGCAACTTCGACGCCAAGGGTAACATGACCAACTGGTGGACTCCCGAGGATGCCGAGGCTTTTGCGACCCTCACCAAGGGTCTGGCAGACCAGTTTGACAAGATCGAGATCCTCCCCGGTCTGATGGCCAACGGTTCTTACACCCTCGGCGAGAATATCGGTGACCAGGGCGGTCTGCGCGTGGCTTACACTGCATTCCTTGATTCACAAAAGGCCAAGGGTGTAGACATCGACTCAGAGGAAGCTATGATCGACGGCTTCACACCCGAACAGGCTTTCTATCTCAACTATGCCAATATCTGGGCCACAAACTGCCGTGATGCCGAGAAGCGTAACCTCACCATAGGTGACGTACATTCTCTGGCCGAGAACCGTGTCAACGTGACACTGCGTAACATCGCACCGTTCATCAAGGCATTCGGTATCAAACCCGGCGACAAACTCTACCTCTCGCCCGATGAGCAGGTTGTGATCTGGTAATCACCCCGCTGACAAATATCAAAAGCGCGACCCCGTCAATCGAGGCCGCGCTTTTGATATTTACTTGTATCTGAATCAGTCGTGGTGATACGGCTCGTTGCGCTGGATGGTCATGGCGCGGTAGAGCTGCTCGGTGAAAAAGAGACGCACCATCTCGTGCGGAAAGGTCATCTTTGACAGTGACAGCTTCTCGTTGGCACGTGCATAGACATCTGGCGAGAATCCATAGGGACCACCGACGACAAACCATAGTCTGCGCGGTACGGTGAGACTCTTACGCTCAAGGTCGCGAGAGAACTCGCGCGATGTCATCTCACGTCCGTGTTCATCAAGGAGGACGACATGGTCACCCCCCTGGATCTTTTGCAGCATCATCTCACCCTCGGCCTGTTTCTGTGCCTGCTCGGTGAGCTTACGTGATGTCTTTACATCAGGTAACTCTATGATTTCAAAGGGGATGTAGCGGTTGATACGCGATGCGTATTCCTCGATACCGGCACGCAGATTAGCCGATCCGGTCTTGCCGACCACCATCAGGGTTATTTTCACGTCTGTTTGCTTGGATGGTTTATAATTAGTAATTTTGCATCAGGTTTCCAAACCCGGATACCGTTAATCACTGTTTCTTATGAAAACTCGCGAAGAACTTATCGATGACCTGCTGACACTGGCTTTTGCCGAAGATGTCGGTGACGGTGACGCCACTACCCTGTCGACCATCCCTGCCGAGGAGCAGGGCGCACAGCATCTGCTGGTCAAGGAGGAGGGAATACTCGCCGGCGTGGATATCGCCCGCAAGGTGTTTGAGAAATTTGACCCGTCGCTCAAAATGACCGTCTACATCAATGACGGCGCTCACGTTAAGCCCGGTGACATTGCATTTAAGGTCGAGGGGCCGGTGCGCTCTTTGTTACAGACCGAGCGTCTGATGCTCAACATCATGCAGCGCATGAGCGGCATCGCTACACAGACCGCGCGTTATCAAGAGCGCCTCAAAGGTCTCAAAGCCAAAGTCATCGACACCCGCAAGACTACTCCGGGGCTGCGCGTTCTCGAGAAGGAGGCTGTCAAGATCGGCGGAGGCGGCAATCACCGTATGGGCCTATATGATATGATCCTCATAAAGGATAACCATGTAGACTTTGCCGGCGGAATACCTCAGGCTGTCAAGGCTGCCAAAGAGTGGATGTGCAATAACGGCAAAGACCTCAAGATTGAGGTCGAGACCCGCAACACCGATGAGATACGTCAGGCTCTCGATGCCGGTGTTGACCGCATAATGCTTGACAACTTCACCCCCGCTGCCACAGCTGAGGCTGTGGCTCTGATAAACGGACAGACCGAAGTGGAGTCTTCGGGCGGTATCACTCTTGATACCCTGCGTGAGTATGGCGAGGCCGGCGTAGACTTTATCTCGGTCGGTGCGCTTACCCACTCTGTCAAGGGCCTCGATATGTCATTCAAAGCCTGCTGACCATAATCCCGCGGTGGCGATCCGGTACTCTGAGACGATCAGAACTCCGAAGCGTCAAGCTCGGCCAAAGACCCAACGATTCTGTCGGCTTTCCCCTTGAGGGAGGCCGCAGGATTGGTGGTCGACAGGGCGATAACGACCGCGCCGGCGCGTCGTCCGGCCTCAAGTCCCTGGAATGAATCCTCAAAGACCACACAGTCGCGGGGATCACAACCGACCTTTGACGCGCCTACAAGATACGGCTCGGGATCTGGCTTTGAGCGCGTGACATCAGAGGCCGTGACAATAGCGTCAAAATGACTGCTGAAGTCGGGGTGCTGGGCAAAGAGGAAATCCATCTTTTTCTCATCACTGCTGGTGACTATCACCGTCTTGACGCCACAACTACGCAAAGAGTCAACAAACTCGAGCGCGCCGTCATAGACGGGGTAGACGATCTCGTTCTCAAACTCATGCAGCATACGGTCGACATCTTTCCTCACCTCGGGGTCAGGAAAGTAAGTGTTGAGAATATCTACAAGAGTCGTCCCCTTGATGTCTAATGCAAATGTCGGAGACGGCAGGTGATGAGACCGGCCTACCCGCTCCCAGAATCCGGTGTAAAGTGTCTCGCTGTCGATCAAGACTCCATCGAGATCAAACAGAGCTGCTTTATATTTCATATAAGCTGTTTTGAATATTGACTGCAAAGTTAATAACAATCGGCCTAACCGCCCAACGTCTCCCAAACTTTTACCTACCGCCACCCGTTATAGTCATACAGGGATGTGAGCCTGCAGGCTCGCCATCACACATTCAACAATTAAGTAAATCAAGGTGAGCAAGGATAATCATAATGATGTCTCGAGCCGTAACCCGATGTCGCTCGGCACGCTGCCGATAGGCAAACTGCTGTTGCAATATTCGGTACCGGCCATTATCGCCTCAGTGGCGATGTCGCTATACAACATTATCGACAGTATCTTCATCGGTCGCGGTGTGGGAGCTATGGCTATCGCCGGACTCGCCATCACTTTCCCGCTGATGAATCTTGTAGTGGCATTCTGTACGCTCATCGCGGTGGGTGGCGCTACCATCAGTTCGATCTTCCTGGGTCAGAAAAATGTAGCTCGTGCGACCGATGTCATCAACAACGTGCTTGTCCTCTGTCTCATCCACTCAGTGGTTTTCGGCGGGTTATGCCTGATTTTCCTCGACCCGATCCTGACCCTGTTTGGCGCAACACCCGAGACTATCCCTTATGCACGAGAGTTTATGAGGGTCATACTATACGCTACCCCTATCACCTACGTCTTTATCGGTCTCAACAACCTGATGCGTGCCACCGGATACCCCAAGAAAGCTATGATCTCGGCACTTCTGTCGGTTGCCGTCAATATTATACTCTGTCCTATATTTATATATGTACTTGGCTGGGGAATCGCCGGAGCGGCGTTTGCATCTGTCTGCGGCCAATTCGCTGCCTTTATATGGGTCACGATCCACTTCTGCTCAAAAAGCAGTTTTGTGCACTTCAAACGCTCAAACCGCTGGTTTACCCCCTCGATTATCAAACGTATATACTCGATCGGCCTCTCCCCCTTCCTGATGAATGTCACCGCCTGCGTGGTGGTTGTGTTCCTAAACAAAGCGCTCCTCGACTATGGCGGTGCTGACGGCAACCTCGCCGTAGGTGCATACGGTATCCTTAACCGCACGACTATGTTCTTTGTAATGGTGGTATTCGGCGTTACTCAGGGTATGCAGCCGATTCTCGGCTTTAACTATGGTGCGAACAACTGGGAACGTGTGCAGAAAACCCTCCACAAAGGTATCTTTATCGGTGTCGCCATCACCGTCCTGGGGTGCGTCATTACAGAATGTTTCCCCGAAACAATCAGCAAGCTATTCACTACCGATAGCCGTCTGATCGCCATTGCCAACGGCGGATTCAGGATTTACTTCATGTTCTACCCCGTCGTGGGCTGCCAAATAGTTATCCAGAACTATTTCCAGTCTATCGGTCGCCCGGCCATCTCGATATTCCTGTCGCTGACCCGTCAGCTGATATTCCTGTTGCCGTTTCTATGGATCTTCCCCCGTATCTGGGGTATTAAAGGAGTGTGGGCCTCGATGTGCGGCTCTGACCTGCTCGCGTTTATCGTAGCGGTGGCTACGCTGTTGGTAGTCAACTATCACCATAACAAAAAATATAAAAAACCACAACCGGCAAATGCCTGACAACACCATCCAACTGAGGGTCACCCCCGAAATCGCATATAATCCCTTGCGCCTTAAGGCTGACATCTCTACCCGGCTCGGGGTTGATGTCAACCGCATCAAACATATACAGGTCACCAAACGCTCGATTGATGCCCGGCAGCGACAGGTGATGGTAAACCTCACTGTTGAGGTATATCTCGACCGGATGCCGGATGCAACGGAGTCTTTAGCCAAACCCGAGACCTATAACCCGCTCCCTGCTGATGCGCCGTCGGCAATTGTCGTGGGCGCAGGACCGGCCGGACTTTTTGCGGCGTTGAGGCTGATACAGGAGGGTGTCAGGCCCATACTGCTTGAGAGGGGTAAGAATGTCGCCGACCGCGGAAAGGATATGGCACGCATCGCGCGTGAAAATATTGTTGACCCCGACTCTAATTACTGCTTTGGCGAAGGTGGTGCGGGCGCTTATTCCGACGGAAAACTCTATACCCGCAGCAAGAAACGCGGCCCTGTCGACAAGATCCTCAATATCCTTGTGCAACACGGCGCTAAGGAGGATATACTCGTTGACGCACACCCTCATATCGGCACCGATCGCTTGCCGCAGGTAATAAAGGCGATACGCGAGACTATCTTACGTTGCGGTGGCATCGTCAGATTTGAGACACGTGTCGATCGACTGATCATCTCTGACGGTAAGGTTAACGGTGTCGTCACCTCGACAGGCGAAGAGATATACGACCCGGTGATACTCGCCACGGGGCACTCGGCTCGCGATGTCTACCGTTTTCTCGACAGCGAGGGGGTAAAGATCGAACCGAAAGGGATCGCCGTCGGCGTCCGCGTCGAACATTCTCAGCAACTGATCGACAGCATCCAGTATCACAACCCCAAAGGGAGAGGCCAGTATCTCCCCCCCGCAGAATACTCGATGCTTACCCGCGTCAAAGACCGCGCGGTATATTCGTTTTGTATGTGCCCGGGTGGTTTCATCATCCCCGCCGCCACAGCACCCGGTCAGTTAGTTGTCAATGGCATGTCGCCCGCATCGCGAGGCAGCAAATGGGCAAACTCCGGCATGGTCGTCGAGGTGTTGCCCGAAGATCTCGGAGACTACGACAAATACGGCAACCTTAAGGTAATGAAATTTCAGGAGGATATAGAGAAGCGCTTTGCCGAAGACGCGGGTAACACCCAGAATGCCCCCGCGCAGCGCCTTACTGACTTTGTCAACGGACAGCCATCCGCCACTCTCCCATCAACATCGTATGCACCGGGGATACATCCTGCCCGTATCGACAAACTCCTCCCCCCGATAATCTCAGACCGATTGAGAGAAGGGTTTAGAGAATTCGGTCGCAAATCTAAAGGTTACCTAACTGACCGCGCTACTGTCATCGGCGCTGAGACCCGCACATCGTCACCCGTCCGCATCCCTCGGGATAAAGACACCCTCTGCCACATCGAGATCGCCGGCCTGTACCCCTGCGGCGAAGGCGCCGGATATGCCGGCGGCATCGTCTCGGCGGCCATCGACGGCGACCGCTGCGCCCAATCCCTGGCCCAATCCCTGGCTGAATAATAGAATATCCCCCTATCTGTACGGACGCGATTCTTCGCGTCCGCCATTAAACGCGATTGCGGGGCGCGATCTTCTCAATCTGATTATTGCGCGAAGCAATCAGAATGCCAATTCTCGATGTTGGTGTCGATATAATGCATGATGTCGCCCATTTCTGACAATCTTCTGATTCAAAAAATGCGTGAGGAGAGGAATCTTACTCTGTCGGCAACGCCTCGGTGTAGAGTTCCCAATCGGGATCTTCCTCAGCGTCAAACTCAAGTGGAAGCAGAGGAAGCGAAGCCAACGCCTCGTTGATTTTCTTATTGAAAATGCCGAGGCTGCGGGTCTGGAATACCCACTCGCGCCGATCATCACCTGTCGAGATTTCGGTCATCACCCCGATAGGATCTTTCTTGAAAGTGACATCAAAAGCCTCTGTGACCTGCTCTATAATTGCCGAGTCTTTCTCATCAGGCATGCCTTTGGCATCGCCGGCGTAAGGAAGCCCGACAGTCACACGATATATAAAATGTGAGTCTTTACGGAATTTCTCAACATCAGTGCGTATCGTCACAATTATTGTCTTGTCATTGTCGACACTCTCAGCCGGATAGGTCAGCCATTCACCGTTAAGTTCTGTCATAATCTTGATGCTAACGCGCTAAGGCGATGTATAACATATTTTATTATTCGCAAATATAGCGAATATTGTCGGGATTTAGTAATTTTGTCGCTGAAAAGGAGGATATTTTTCCTCCTGTGCTTATGAAACAACATATAATTCTCAAGATAGTTTTACTGTTGGCAGCTGTCTCTACAGCATGCTGTGCGTCAGCGCAAATAAATGCAGAGCAGATAGTCAAGGTTGGGCAAAATGCTCTTTACTTTGACGACTACGTGCTGTCTATCCAATACTTTAACCGAGCTATTGCTGCCAAACCATATTTGGCGCAACCTTATTTTTACAGAGCGATAGCCAAACTCAATCTCGAGGATTACAGAGGTGCTGTACAGGATGCCTCAGAAGCTATCGAACGTAATCCGTTTATCCCCGAAGCATACGAGGTCAGAGGTGTGGCCCGTCAGAATCTCGGCGACTACCGCGCGGCAGTCGAAGACTACGACAAGGCTTCGCAGTTGCTCCCCAACAACCGTAACCTGATGTTTAACAAGGCTCTGGCCCTGCAACAGCTACAAGAGCCCGACAGCGCCATGGCGGTTTTTGATGAGATTATCGAGTATCACCCCGGGTATGCCAACGCCTATGTGGCCCGCGCACGACTCAAAGCCGAGCGCACAGATACTGTCGCTGCTATGGCCGACCTCGACCACGCCCTGAGTCTCTCTGACAAACTCGCTTACGCCTATGTCATCCGTGCGTCCTTGCTGATGAACTCGCCCGACGGATATGAAAAGGCCGAAAATGACATCTCCGAGGCTATACGTCTCGAACCTAAAGAGAGCGACCTGTATGTCAACCGCGCCTTTCTGCGTTATCACCGCGATGACTATTTCGGTGCGATGGCCGACTATGATTATGCCGTGCGCCTCGATCCTCTCAACGCCGCGGCTATCTATAACCGCGGTCTGCTGAGAATGGAGAGCCGCGACAATGACCGTGCTATCGCCGATTTCACGCGTGTGCTCGAACTCGATCCAGATGATTTCCGCGCCCTCTATAACCGCGTGTTGCTTTACTCAGATACCCGTAACTATAAGCGCGCACTCGAGGATGTAAACAAACTTATCGAGAGATTCCCCGAGCTGCCCGAAGCCCTGTATATGCGCTCAGACATATACCGCAACCAGGGTAAAATGGGCGAAGCCGAAGCCGACTATAAAAAGGCCCTCGCCATGGCTAAAGCCCTCCCCCCAGATGGGATTCCGGCCCCCGATTCTCCCGGCCAACTCTCAGGCAAACCGGGTGATGAGACTACTGCCGGTAGAGATGCGTCACTCTCATCAGAGTCTGTGGCCCGACGTTTCACGGCCCTGCGCACGATTGACAACGATCCCGATATGCCTCAGGATTATGTCAACCAGGGTATCCGCGGCAAGGTACAGGATCGAGACCGACGCATCGCGCTCGAACCGATGTTCGCCTTGGGATATTACTCCTCATCGACAAACACCGCCACCGATGCCCGGTCATATATTAAAGAGGTAGATGACCTCAACGCCACCCGGCTGCTGCCGTTCCTGGTAATGGTCGGCAACCGCGGCCTGACACCTGCCGACGAGACTCTGCTTAACCGTCACTTTGTCTCGATAGACAATTACACCCGTATGTTTGAGCAGTCAGAGCCGCGCTCGATAGATTACTTTGGCCGCGCCCTCGACTATATCACGTTGCGCAATTATCAGGCTGCCATAGCAGACCTTGACAAAGCGATCGAGCAGACGCCTAACTTTGCACTTGCCTATTTCTTGCGCGGCGTAGCGCGCTATGATATGGTGACCTCGGCGGGGTCTGCAGAGATGAAATTCGAGATGCGCAGTGTCATCTCAGACTTTGACCGCGCGGCCGAACTGTCGCCTCAGCTGGCATTTGCCCATTACAATAAAGGTAACGCCTTTGTCGAATTAGGCGACCTGACCTCAGCAGTGGCAGCCTACCGAAAAGCAATAGACCTCAAACCGGATTTCGGCGAGGCCTATTACAATATAGCATACGTTTACTTTCAGCTCGGCAACCGCGCCGAGGGTACGGCCAATCTGTCAAAAGCGGGCGAACTCGGTGTCGTCCCCTCATATAATCTGCTGAAACGTATGCACTGACAAGCTAACTGCCAACGGGTTATTCTTCACCCTCGTCGAGCGATGCAGAGAGACGGTCGACAGCATCAAGCCATAGAGTTGCCGAGGCATCTGACGGCATACGCCAGTCGCCGCGCGGCGATAGACACACAGAGCCGACTTTAGGCCCGTCGGGCATACATGAGCGTTTAAACTGCTGGTTGAAGAATCTGCGGTAGAATATTTTAAGCCATTTGAGTATCTCGCGGGGCTCATATTTGCCGACCTCCATTCCTCCCTTTCCGTTATATGCCTTGCGTGTGTGCTGCACCCAGAATGCCTGACATGCCAGATAAAACACTCTCTCAGGCGGAGTACCATACCTTAACGTATGGTAGAGGAAGAAATCATGCAGCTCGTAAGGGCCGACAAGATCCTCGGTCTTCTGAGCAATCTTGCCATCGCTGTCGGGTGGCAGCAATTCAGGAGAGACAGGTGTGTCAATAATATCGACCAGTGCCTCGGCCATATCGGGGTTCTCTGATCTCAAGGCAAACCATCTTACAAGATATTTGACAAGAGTCTTGGGGACAGAGGCATTGACAGCATACATCGACATGTGGTCGCCATTATAAGTAGCCCAGCCGAGGGCCAGCTCTGAGAGGTCACCAGTGCCGAGCACCATACCGCCCTCTTGATTTGCCACATCCATCAGGATCTGGGTACGCTCGCGCGCCTGACAGTTTTCGTATGTAACATCCTTGACGTTAGGGTCATGGTCAATATCTTTGAAGTGCTGCTCGACTGCGGGCCCGATAGGAATCTCGCGGAACGTTACACCGAGGGCATCCATCAACGTAAGTGCATTTGAGTGGGTACGTCCGGTCGTGCCGAATCCAGGCATGGTAATACCGATTATCCCCTTACGGTCGAGATGCAGACGGTCAAACGCCCGTGTAGCCACCAACAGAGCAAGTGTCGAGTCAAGACCGCCCGATATGCCGATGACGAGCTTCTTGCATCGGGTAGCGGCAAGACGCTGTGCCAGACCCGCAACCTGTATATTTATTATTTCGTCACATCGGCTGTCGATCTCGTTGTCATCCCAGGGCACAAACGGGTGAGGATCGACAGTGCGCAGCAGTGTGTCCGTCTCATTGTCAGTGTTATCATTATCGCTCATTATACGGTCGAGTTTCTCCCGCAATGACTCAGAACTGTCAGGATCGAGCAGTTCGCTAATATTTAGATTTATCTGCTGTACCACCGGGTAAGTCTTGCCACTGTTCTCTCGGTCGGCACAATCGCCAAACGTGCCGATATGCAACCTGTCGCGGATGAGCATATCCACATCTATATCCCTGACGATCATCTGCGGTCCCTCCTTCCAGCGGGGAGTGGCAGCGAGTATCTTGCCGTTCTCGGCAATAAGCCCCTTGCCGTCAAAAACAAGGTCGGTCGATGACTCGCCGAAGCCGGCCGAAGCGTACACATATCCACAGATACAGCGGGCCGACTGCTGCGCTACCAAGTCGCGCAGATAGGCATACTTGCCGATCAGGTCAGGAGATGCCGACAGATTGACGATAATCTTGGCCCCGGCCATGGCGGTGTGGCATGAGGGGGGGATCGGCACCCACAGGTCTTCGCATATCTCTATACCGACTTTGACGCCGTTTACCTGAAATATCTTGTTGGCGGCGATGGGCATATGCGACTCGTCAGATTCCCCTACCTGGGGGGCCGGCGTCCAGAGACGCCTCTCGTAAAATTCATTATAGTTGGGCAGATATGACTTGGGGACGGTCAGCTTGATACGTCCCTGTCCCACCACTACGGCACAGTTATATAGCCTGTTATCAAACACCATCGGCACACCCACGACGGCATTGACCTTGAGCGAGGACGTAGCATCGGCGATACGGCGGACTGCATCATTGGCTGTATTGACCAGCAATTCGCTGTGAAAGAGATCACCGCAGGTATATCCGGTGACACACAACTCGGGGAAGACGGCAAGCTCGACCCCCTTACGATCGGCCTGATGAAGCATCTCTATTATGGCATCAGCATTGGCGTTAGGGTCAGCCACCTTGACAGGGGGGATACATGAGGCGACTCTGAAGAAACCGTTGTGCATAAGTGTATCTTGAAAAACTGTTTGATATCTCGTTGATAATTTTTGAAATGTTTAGAGAACGAAGTTACGTATTTTTGTCGGAATTATATAACTTTGCAATGAGAAAATTATCTCTCTATCGATAAGAAAAACAGTTAACCGTAATTATTATGAGACTTGACGGACGACGCAAAAGCAACAATATCTCTGACCGCCGGGGTGTCTCGGGGCGCACTATCGGTCTCGGTGGTGGCATAGTGGGTATTATCGTGGCCGGACTGATAACCCTGCTAAGCGGCGGTGACATCGGTGATGTGCTGGGTACGGTGATGAATCAGGCACAACAGGGCCAAACCTCATACGCCTCTGATTATACACCGGATGCCGAGGATGAGCGGTTGGCCGATCTCACGTCTAAGGTACTCGCCGGAACGGAGGATGTATGGACTGCCGAGTTCCGCCGACAAGGATGGGGTGAATATCGTTGCCCCAAACTGGTGATGTTCACAGGTGCCGTACAGTCGGGCTGTGGTAACGCATCATCTCAGATGGGCCCGTTTTACTGTTCGGCCGACGAGACGGTCTATATCGATCTCGACTTTTTCAAACAGATGCAGTCGACAATCGGGGCGAGCGGCGACTTTGCCTACGCCTATGTAATCGCCCATGAAGTAGGTCATCATGTGCAGCATCTGCTGGGGACTCTCGACAAGGCCCATAATGCCATGGCCCGGATGTCTGAGAGAGATGCAAACCGTATGAGCGTCCGTCTCGAGCTGCAGGCCGACTATTATGCCGGCGTATGGGCCCATCTCGACAACGAAATGTTCGGCTCTATCGAACCGGGCGATGTCGAGAATGCGATCTCGGCAGCCTCAAAGATCGGAGATGATTACTTGCAAAAGAAAGCCTCCGGGCGCGAGATTCCCGACTCATTTAACCACGGTCGTTCGTCACAGCGCGTAGCTTGGCTCTCAAAGGGGTTGCGCACGGGTGACCCTCTGCAAGGCGATACTTTCTCACCCTCTTATAATGATCTCTGATCCGGTCAGCCCGAGTCTCTATCAGATAAACTAATATATCAATGGCCGAAAATCAACAGACTAAATATCAACGCAAGGGAAACTATATTGACGCCCGTAAGTTTCAGGAGCAACTTCTTGAGAAAGAGGGGCGCATCGCCCCGCGCGATCTTGAGGTAGAGCAAGCCGTCTTGGGCGCGCTCATGCTTGAGAAGGATGCCTACACGACTGTCTGCGACCTGCTCAAACCCGAGTGCTTCTATGACCCGGCGCATCAGAAAATATATGAGGCTATACAGCAGCTCGGTGCATCGCAGCAATCTATTGATATGCTTACGGTCACCCAGCGTCTGCGGGCAAACGGTGAACTTAAAGCTGTCGGCGGCCCCGCGGCTATATCCGAGTTGACAGCCCGTGTGGCATCGGGCGCACACGTCGAGTTTCACGCACGCATCGTAGCCCAGAAATACCTCGCCCGAGAACTTATCACTTTCTCGGCTCAGATCGAGGAGAAGGCTTATGACGAGGCCAACGATGTCGATGACCTGCTGCAGGAGGCCGAGGGTCGGCTCTTTGAGATCTCTCAGCGTAATGTCAAGAAAGATGTCACTCAGATCGACCCGGTCATCAAACAGGCTCTCGATCAGATCGAGGCTGCCGCTAACCGTGAGTCGGGTCTGTCAGGTCTCGAGACCGGATTCAGAGAACTTGACAAACTTACCTCGGGATGGCAGAATTCAGACCTAATTATCATCGCTGCCCGTCCCGCCATGGGTAAGACTGCTTTTGTCCTCTCGATGGCAAAGAATATGGCTGTTGACCTCAATATACCCACCGCCATCTTCTCGCTTGAGATGAGTAACCTGCAGCTCGTCAACCGTCTGATCTCAAACGCGTGTGAGGTCGAGGGAGAGAAGATCAAGAGCGGACGCCTCACCCCCAATGACTGGGATAAACTGATGGCTGGCGTGAAGCCGCTTTATAACGCGCCGTTGTTTATCGACGACACCCCGTCACTCTCGATATTCGAGTTGCGGACAAAAGCGCGACGGCTCGTGCGTGAGCATGGGGTCAAGATACTCATTATCGACTACCTGCAGCTGATGAACGCCTCGGGGATGAAATTCGGATCGCGCGAGCAAGAGGTCTCAATGATCTCGCGTAACATGAAACAACTCGCCAAAGAGCTAAACATCCCCATCATCGCCCTGTCACAGCTCAACCGATCTGTCGAGAGCCGAGGCACCGACAGTGCCTCAAAACGTCCTCAGCTCAGTGACCTCCGCGAGTCGGGTGCGATCGAGCAGGATGCCGACATCGTCTGCTTTATCCACCGTCCCGAATATTATATCCACAGCAGCGAGGATGCCGAGGGTAACGATATCCGCGGTCTGGCACAGTTTATTGTCGCCAAGCACCGTTCGGGTAAGGTTGACGACGTCAAGATGCGCTTCGTCAGCCAGTATGCCCGATTCCAGAACTGGGATGAGGATTACCATACAACCCAGACCGTGGTAGGGTCAAGGATAAACTCAGCCGACCCCGCCGGCGATCCGCTCGGCGGCAGTCCGTCACCGTTCACGGGTGGCTCAGCCGACATCTCACCCGACGGCGAGCACACGCCTTTCTAAAGCGCGAGCTTAGGCCATTCTGACAATCAATAGCCTTAGAGTCAAAAAGATTTGCCTATCTGAACTAAAAAGGCTATCTTTGCAACTGCATTTTTCATTACCGGAGCTTTCCGGTTAAAGACTTAACGACATTACAACCCGATCGTAAAAGATGAAATTCCCCGAATACGACAATTTCAGCCTCACCCAAATCAATAAAGAGGTGCTCGATAAATGGAACGCAGATGACCTCTTTGGCCGCAGCCTCGAGTTGCGCGAGGGCGCAACCCCCTTTGTATTCTTCGAGGGCCCTCCCTCGGCTAACGGTATGCCCGGCATCCATCACGTCATGGCCCGTACCATCAAGGATATATTCTGCCGCTACAAGACCATGCAGGGATTTCGTGTCGACCGCAAGGCCGGCTGGGATACTCACGGTCTCCCTGTGGAGCTCGGTGTAGAGAAGTCGCTCGGTATAACCAAAGATGATATCGGTAAGAAAATCTCGGTAGACGAGTATAATGCCGCCTGCCGCAGAGAAGTAATGAAATATACCCGCGAATGGTCAACCCTGACCAATATGATGGGATATTGGGTAGACCTCGACAATCCCTATGTGACATATCACAACAGCTATATCGAGTCTTGCTGGTGGTTGCTCAAGCAACTTTACGACAAGGGTTACCTTTACAAGGGTTATACCATCCAGCCATATTCACCCGCAGCAGGTACCGGTCTGAGTTCGCATGAGCTAAACCAGCCAGGATGTTATCGTGATGTCAAGGACACTACCTGCGTGGCACAATTTCTCTGCACCGATCCCACCGATGTGATGCAGGGCTGGGGCAACCCCTATTTCCTGGCATGGACCACAACCCCCTGGACTCTCCCCTCGAATACAGCTCTCGCCGTCGGGCCTGAGATCGAGTATAACATCGTCAGGACTTACAACCCTTACAGCGGTAACAAAGAGACCGTTGTAGTCGCTGTCGCTCTGATGAACTCACTCTTTAACCCCAAAGCCGCCGACCTGACTCTTGACCAATATGAGAAGGGTGCAAAACTTATCCCCTATAAAGTCATGGCGACCGTCAAGGGTAAGGACCTCGTGGGTATGCACTATGAACAGCTCATCCCCTGGATGAATCCCGGCGAGGGAGCTTTCCGCGTCATCCCCGGTGACTATGTGACAACCGAGGACGGTACGGGTATCGTGCATATCGCCGGTACATTCGGTGCCGACGACTTGCGTGTATCACGTCAGGCCGGCGTGCCCCCTCTTACACTCATCGACCGTGACGGCAATGTGCGCCCGATGGTCGACCTGCGTGGCCGCTTCTTCATGCTCGACGAGCTCGATCCCAAATTCGTTGAGGAGAAAGTCGATGTCGAGGCTTATACCCCATGGCAAGGTAAATTTGTCAAGAACGCTTACGATCCTGACAAAAAAGATGATGACGAGACACTCGACATCGAGATCTGCATGTGGCTCAAGCAGAACGATAAGGTGTTTAAGATCGAGAAGCACGTCCACAACTACCCCCACTGCTGGCGTACAGACAAGCCCGTACTATATTACCCGCTCGACAGCTGGTTTATCAAGACCACGGCTTGTCGCGACCGCCTTATCGAACTCAACAAAGAGATCAAATGGAAACCTGCTGCCACAGGTAGCGGCCGTTTCGGCAAGTGGCTCGAGAATCTTCAGGACTGGAATCTCTCACGTTCGCGTTACTGGGGTACTCCCCTGCCGATCTGGCGCACAGCCGATGGCAAGGAGGAGATCTGCATCGACTCTATCGCAACGCTCTATGATGAGATTGAGAAATCTGTCGCTGCGGGCGTGATGAAAGAGAATCCCTACAAGGCCAAAGGTTTTGTGCCCGGCGATTACTCAAAGGAGAACTATGACCGCATCGACCTCCACCGCCCATACGTAGATGACATCGTGCTGGTGTCACCCTCGGGCAAGGAGATGTATCGCGAGACCGACCTGATCGACGTTTGGTTTGATTCGGGTTCGATGCCATACGCTCAGGTGCACTATCCGTTTGAAAATAAAGAGGCACTCGAGTCAGGCGCATGCTATCCCGCCGACTTTATCGCCGAGGGTGTCGACCAGACCCGCGGTTGGTTCTTCACCCTACATGCCATCGCCGGCATGGTGTTTGACAACAAGTCATACAAGGCGGTGATCTCTAACGGTCTCGTACTCGACAAATTTGGCAACAAGATGTCAAAACGTCTGGGCAACGCCGTTGATCCTTTCGTAACAATCGACAAATATGGCAGCGATGCCGTGCGTTGGTATATGATCTCAAACTCGGCTCCCTGGGAGAATCTCAAGTTTAACGAGGATGGTATCAAAGAGGTGTCGCGTAAACTCTTCTCGACACTCTACAATACGTATTCATTCCTGACTCTGTATGCTAACGTAGACGGATTTACCGGCGCCGAGCCACAGATTCCGGTGGCCGAGCGTCCCGAGATTGACCGTTGGATTCTCTCGCTGCTCAATACTCTTGTCAAGAATGTCACTGAAGCGCTTGACGATTATGAGCCGACCCGCGCCGCCCGTGAGATCAATGACTTTGTCAATGACAACCTCTCTAACTGGTATGTGCGTCTCAACCGCAAACGTTTCTGGGGGGGTGGCCTCGACACCGACAAGCTGTCGGCATACCAGACCCTGCATACATGCCTGACCACGATCGCTGCGCTGATGGCCTCCTATGCGCCATTCTTTGCCGACCGTCTCTATCGCGACCTGACAGCCCCCGCGCTCGACAAGGAGGGTAAAGAGCCGGTGTCGGTACATCTTGCAGACTTCCCCGTTGCCGATGAGTCTGTGATTGATCACGCACTCGAGGAGCGTATGCACCTGGCTCAGGTGGTGACCTCGCTGGTACTGTCGCTGCGCCGCAAGGTGAACATCAAGGTGCGTCAGCCGCTGCAAACCCTTATGATACCCGTTAACTCAGAGGAACGCCGCCGTCAGCTCGAAGCGATGGCTCCGCTGATCCTCTCGGAGGTCAATGTCAAGGAGATGAAACTTGTCGATGACAGTGAGGGTGTACTGGTCAAATCGATCAAACCTGACTTCAAGAAACTCGGCCCGAAATTCGGCAAGAAGATGAAGGCAGTCGCCGCCCTTATCGGCGCGATGACCCAGCAGGAGATAGCCACGCTCGAGCGCGAAGGTAAATTTACTATCACAATCGATGGTGAGAAAGCTGACGTTGAACTGTCAGATGTGGACATCCACTCTGAGGATATCCCCGGATGGCTCGTGGCCAACGAGGGTAGCGTAACAGTCGCCCTCGAGGTCGAGATCACAGACGAACTGCGTAAAGAGGGTGTTGCCCGCGATCTTATCAACCGCATCCAGAATATCCGCAAGAGCCGCGGCTATGACATAACAGACCGTATCAACGTAGTGATTGCCCCTGACGATTTCACCGCGGGAGCGATCGCCGACTTCAATGACTACATCGCATCACAGGTACTTGCCGTCAGCGTTACCGGCACGCCGGTTGCAGACCCTGCCGAAGATGAGGTGCTCGACATTGATGGTGTCGAGGTCAAGGTCAAGATCACCAAGGCATAACCCATATAAGTATCAGACCGACTATGGCAGAGAAAACCCGCTATACAGATGAGGAACTTGAGGAATTTAAGGCTCTGATTCTCGAGAAGCTCGAAAAAGCACGTAAGGAGTATGAACTGCTCAGGGCCGATGTAATGAACTCTGACGGCAACGATACGGCCGATACCTCCCCTACCTTTAAGGTACTTGAGGAGGGGGCGTCGACCCTCGGCAAAGAGGAATCGGGCCGACTGGCTCAACGCCAGGCTCAGTTCATCACCCATCTGCAGAATGCGCTGGTGCGTATTGAGAACAAAACCTATGGCATAGACCGCAAGACCGGTGAACTGATCCCTAAGGAACGTCTGCGCGCCGTACCTCATGCCACACTCTCTATCGACTCTAAGAAGTAATTTCCCCTTGTCAGAACATAAGATATCAGACAATATGGTCAGCCGCGTTTCCGGCCGGAAACGCGGCCTGACAGCTTTATGTATCATACTGCTTATCCTCGTGATTGACCAGGCGTTGAAGATCTGGGTCAAGACCCATTTCTATCTTGGCGAGAGTCATGAGGTGTGCTCATGGTTTTATATTGCGTTTATCCAGAACAACGGTATGGCGTTCGGCTGGGAGATCGGCAGCAAACTGTTGCTGACCTTGCTGCGCATCGTCACCGTGATATTCCTCATATATTACCTCTATCGCATCGCGGGTAAGAGTCAGGCTCGCACAGGTTATCTGGTGTGTCTCTCGCTGATTATCGCCGGTGCGCTGGGCAATATCATCGACTGCGCTTTTTACGGACTGATATTTGACAATCCTCACCCGCCGTTTGTGGCGCAGCTGTTTCCACCCGAGGGCGGATACGGTACATTCCTCCACGGACGTGTGGTGGATATGCTCTACTTCCCTATCGTGAGCTGGACATGGCCGGCATGGATGCCGTTAGTCGGCGGTGAATACTTCCTGTTTTTCTCACCAGTCTTCAATTTTGCAGATGCCGCCATCTCGGTCGGGCTGATCTGGCTTATCATCTTCTATTCATCGCAGATCTCTGAAGTCCCATTCTTGCGCGATTTCAAACGGTTTGCGACAAAGAAAACCGGTAACGCCGATAACGATTGAACTGATGGCGATGAGGAGGCTATATTACCTGTGTACACTGCTCGCGCTGCTGGTCGTCAGCTGCGCGAAACATAACGACATGGTTATAGATAAGGATGAGATGGCCTCACTGATGGCTGACATACATGTCGCCGAGGCATATATAGACCTTAATCATGATACCTTCACTGATGACTCTGCCAAGCAACTGCTCAAACAGAGCATTTATGCCGCGCACGGGGTTACACCCGAGCAGGTAGATTCATCATACAAATGGTATGGCTACCATATCGAGGATTATATGGAGGTATATGATAAGACCATCTCTATCCTAAATGATAGGCAACAAAATCTCCTGTCGTCATCTACGGCAAGTGTTGAGGTCGAGGGTGACTCGGTTAACATTTGGCCGCTCAGTCCGCGGTTTGAGTTCTCTCGTAAATCAGCAGCCCGCATTATTACCTTCGAGATACCGTCAGACAGCAACTGGTATGACCGAGATGTATTTACCCTAAGGTTCAATATGGTCAACTCAGTCAATCCGGTTATTGCCCGTATGGTTGTAGAGTATGCCGACGGATCGACCGCCTATAATCTCGCAGCAGGTAAAAACAAAGGGTTTGGTGAGGTATCAATCCGCATCGACTCGGCCCGTACTCCCCAACGCCTGACAGGGTATATATGGTCGCGTCCCGAAGAGGACGAGGTGGTCAGACTCGACAGCATCTCGCTTGTCAAGATGCGCAAACAGTTTGCCAAAAACTACTTCTCGCAGCGTCCGTTCAACTATAATGTCAAGGTTGCGAAACCTGCGTCGGCCGATACGGTCGCTCATACGACCGATTCACTGCAGGGGACATCAGATCGGCAAAAATCCGACCCAAGACGGCAGCCCCCTATGTCATCACACCGCACACCGCATGCCGTGCACACACCCCAAAGTACTCACCGGCAAGCGACTCAGCCCGCGATGAGCGCCCCCGCGAAAACCGCACCACGTACAGGAGGCAGCTCGGCCGCCCAAGAGGGTGTTCGTCAGCGTGAGGAGATGTATCGCGCCGCCAAACGCAAATAACCATCTCTTATATCTCAGTGATTTAAGTAATTGCTGCGATCTCAGACCGTTATCGCCACGACCGATGATGACGGGGTCACTCCGCTTACTGCCATATATGGCGCGAGTCGCGCCGAGACTTCTCTCATCTCATCGGTTAATATGGCGTCTCTGACAACTTTCTCGATATGTGCTGTGGATAACCCGATGAGGGTACGGCGGTCAATAAGCAGAACCCTGCTGTCTAAGAATATTGTCGCGGCTGTTTCTACGTCAAAAGGAGCGACGTTAAGGAGCGTGCCGGTCATGTCGACAAACTGCAATTGTAAAAACCGCTCCCCGTCAAACAGGGAGCGGGCAATAAATCGTTTTGATTCAATCTCCGGCATCTATAAATGAATTATAGATAGACTTATAAATCAATATACCAATCAGTTCTCAGGATTTGACACCTTTGGCGCCCTTGACACCACCTTTAGTGCCACCGCCGAGAGCGAAGATATTCTGAGAGAATGAGGTAGTCTTCTGTCCCTCGCGGGTCTTACGTTTAACGGCAAGTGTAACAAGTTTATCCATCAGTGCAGGGAACGATATACCCGTCGCCTCCCAGAGGTAGAATGAGAGTGAACCGGGGATGGTATTGATCTCATTGACGTATATTTTGCCGGTAGCCTTATCGACTATAACGTCTACGCGCGACACCCCGTGACAAGACAGCACCCTGAATGTCTCACCGGCCAGACGCTGTATCTCGCGGGTCATATCTTCGGGGAGATCAGCGGGAATCTTCTTCTGTGACGCCTGCATACCCTCTGTACCTTTTGAGCCTCCCATATATTTGTCGGTGTATGAGAGGATCTCTTTGGTCTTGATCGGTTCCTCAAGCACCGATGCCTGATTGTCATCGCAATCGCCGAGAATCGAGCAGTTGATCTCCTGCAATTCCTCAACCATGTGCTCAACGATGATACGCGAAGCGTAGCGACCGGCCTCATCCACCTTATCAAACAACTCCTCGCGATTATGGGCGCAGCCAATACCGATAGAGGAGCCGAGATTAGCCGGTTTGACAATAACCGGGTAACCGATCTTATCCTCGATCTTCTTAACGAGATTATCACGGTCGGCAAACCACTGGCGGTCGGTAAACCACACGTAATCAACTACCGGTATATCATTCTCACGAAGAATCATCTTCATCGTTATCTTATCCATACCGTTGGCCGACGAGAGAGTGTCGCAACCTGCAAACGGTATGTCGATGGCTTGCAGAATACCCTGGAATGTTCCGTCCTCGCCATTAGCGCCGTGAAAGACGGGTATCGCCACATCGAGCTTGGCGGCTATATCTTTCTTGCCAAACATCCCCTTGGGTTTGATATAATATAGATTATAATCACCGTGTACGGGACGCATATACACCTCCTCAACCATCTTCTCGAGAGCCTTCATGTCGCGGTAGTTGCGCAGGTCGAGCAGAGCATCACCCGTAAACCAACGCCCCTCTTTTGAGACATACACGGGGGTGACATCATATTTTGATTTATCGATAGCGTTAATCGCCTGGTTGGCTGAGATCACCGAAATCTCATGTTCGGTGGAACGTCCGCCGAAGAAAACACCGATATTGGTTTTCATAATTTATGCCGGGGTAAGTTACTTTTTTAATTAAGTTACCTATATACTAATTTACTAAATTTACTTGAATGTATCCGGGAGGTCATTCTCATACAGTACGATATCGCCGGGGCGTGCAATCTTGTGAAGCACCTGCTGCGCCTCGGCAAAAGAGTCGACGGCATAGACCTTGTCATCAGGTAGTCCTCCCGCCTCAATGCCCGACAGTATTGCATCGCGGTTATAATTCCCGACGATTATTGCGACATCGACGTTGGCAGCGATATTGCAACCAAACTCTCGGTTTGCCTCGACCTGACGGTCACCCAACTCTATCATGCCCGGGGTGATGATGATGCGTGTTCCCTCATCTTTCATCATCCCCAATACCTCGACAGCCATTTTTGACCCGGTGGGATTAGAGTTGAACGCATCATCGATAATAGTCATGCCACCGGGAATGCGCTTTACGCTCAGACGGTGCTCGACCTGCTCGATTTGAGAGACCGCATAACGTATCTTCTCGACAGGGACACCGAGTTTAAGCGCCACGATAACGGCGGCGACAAGGTTTGAGACATTACATTCACCCACAAGGGCGGTATGCAGTTCGAGCGGTTTCTCGAGTTCACCGCCGACGATACTGAATGTCGTGCCGCGTGAAGTGTAACGTATATCTTCGGCCCGGTAATCCGCCTTGTCAGTGTTTGAGACTGCGTAGCGTATAGCCTTGACATTGTCGACCTTGCGCCCCTCGATCGGTTTGAAATCGTTGTTAAGCACGGCAAAACCGTCAGAGGGGAGACTATCGACAAGTTCAAACTTAGTGTTACGGACATTGTCTACCGTCTTGAAAGTCTCAAGATGCTGCTCACCCACTGCGGTAATGATTGCCACGCGGGGATGCACCAGATCGGCTATCTCGCGGATGTCACCGGGCTGCTTTGCCCCCATCTCAACGATAAACACCTCATCGTAAGGTTTGAGATGCTCGCGCACCGTGCGTATCACACCCAATGTGGTGTTGAAACTCCCCGGTGTCATCGTTGTCGAGAAATGCTCAGAGAGAATGCGATGGAGGTAATGTTTGGTCGAGGTTTTGCCGTAACTACCTGTGATACCCACAATTTTAAGGTCAGGCATCGAGGCGAGGATCGAAGCCGCCTCATTATAATATTTACGGTTGATACTCTTCTCGACAGGGCGCAAGATGACGTTAGCTCCGAGCAACACCAGCGGAGACATCCACATAAGGGCAATCATCATAGCGGCCGCGCCTTTCATGCCGGCAAATATCCACAGCAAGGCCACGGGGATTGCCGTGAGCAACAGCATGGTGACGAAAATACGGTTTACGCGGGGGGTTCTCACAAGTGGTTTCTTATACTTACGTCCGGCCAATGAGCATATCTGCCATATAAGGATGACCGTAACTACCGGGAAAGTAAGGATGTTGGGCACACGTCCGAGCACCAGTATAAAAAACGCTATCATGCTGAACAGGCGTTGCATCGATGTGCTTTCGTGCGACTGGTTAAACCATCGCAGATAACGCTCGTTACGATATGAGTTCTGTTGCAGCATCATCAGGTCGCGCGAATATACAAAAAACATATCAGCGGCCGACGCCACAAGGATTACTATTAGGAGTATAAGTACGGCAATTTGCATTGTTAGGGTATCTATAATAACGACCTGACGGTCATGATTTACTTTTGAGGAATGAGGAGAGTACGGCGCGGAATTGCCCGGGGTTTTCGAGGAAACTGTAATGGCCGCATCCGGCGAAACTGACCAGGCCGGCATCAGGTATCAGCCGCGACATCTTCTTAGCATCTGATAACGGGGTGGCCGTATCATTCTCACCCCATATAAGCAGCGTAGGGGCGTAGATCAACGGCAGTCGATCGGTAAGATCCTCATTGACAACCTTTGACAGTATGCGACGCATCATAGGCGAAGCTGAGGCATAGTCGCTCGACCCGCGTTTGGCCCTCGCCGCGTCAATACGGGCGGCAGCTTTCTCCTTACCTAACACCAGTTGCCAAAACCGTTTGGCTGTCTTAAACGAATACACTTTAAGATAATATTTAAGTGACCGGCGCGGCCTGATACCTGCGGCATCGACCAGGATGACCTTGTCTGTCTTATTTCGCGACGAGTACAAAATCGACACCCTACCGCCGAATGAATGGCCGATCAGCACGGGATTCTCAATCCCCTCATGCCTGGCCAACTCTTCGATAAGACGGGTGTACTCCTCGACACCCCAAACCTCGGCCGGCTCTTGCGAAGCGCCAAATCCCGGGAAATCGATGTTATAGACAGTGTGAGTGGCGGCAGCGACAGCTGCAATAGACCTGACCGTAGTGTGGTCACATCCCCAGCCGTGCATGAGTATCAGCGGACGACCTTCGCCCGTAATCTCTACTTTAACCTTAAGTCCGGCCAGCTCAATCTCTTTTTCCATGTCGACAGATCGTTTTACAATCTTAAAGCTGCATTTCGCAATGCAAAATTACCAAATTAACCCCTCCTATCCAAATTTCCCCACCTAAAACATCATGCCTTCTCTGCCCCTATCCCTCCCACAGACTTCCCTGCGATTTTTTCTATCGCGAACAACCCAAGCAATCAGGACGTTAACACTAAAAACAAATAACAGTGAGAAAACTGATTTTAATATTACTGGCCATGTTAGGAATCAACGTAGGATGGGTAGACAATTATACATTAAATTGCACCCCGGAAGTTGGTTGGCAACTTTCGGGGTGCAATTTGTCAGGCAGGCCTGACTGATTCTTTATAAACAAATTCTTGTGCCTCGGTTAAAGGCCGGCGACCGGCGGGGCGGGATTGGGACGAGGTCAGGTCGAGACCGGAGTGGTCAGTCGACTTTGGCAAACTCGTCTTTACCGACTCCGCAGACGGGACATACCCAATCTTCGGGGAGATCCTCAAATGATGTACCCGGCTCGATGCCGTTGTCGGGATCACCTACTGCGGGATCATATACCCAGTCGCAAACTTCGCATACATACTTGTCCTTGTTCATGTCAATAAGCTATTTAGTGGTTGTCAATGTTTTTGGTTACAGCTTATAAACACTAAGGCCGGCGCAAAAGTTCACTTAAAGCAGCAATCACGCTTCGCGGATGATCCTGACGAGCGACGGCACGATCATAACTCCGGCACAGGTAATCGACAGCAGTGAGGTAGAGGTGACCCCGAGCAGCGACACTGTCGAGAAGTCAGATGCGAGCATCCAATTGACCGAGAGGATGATGGCCACAATCATTCCGGCAGCCCCAAGCAGGTAGCATATCCACTGCCACACTGAGATACGCGACCATGCCGATTGCTCAGGCAGACGGTTCATCACACGGCGCGTAAACCATTGGTTTTCGCGTGCCTCGGGCAATGCGGCATTGAGCAGTGCGGCAAGACGGGCATCGATCTGTCTGTCAATATCTTTATCTGTCATGTCGTTAAGGTTAATCTTTTTGATTAATATTGTGGAGAGATGTATTGGCGAGAAAATTATTTTTTTGGGAAAGAGAATCGGTCATTGTCAGCGTTCGACAAATTTAGCAAGGTGCTGACGGGCGCGGCTAAGATGCGATTTGACCGTACCGTCAGGCATCGCGGTTATCTTTACGATCTCTTTGATCGGCAGTTCCTCGATATAAAACAACAGTACCACAATTCTTTCTTTTTCGGGGAGCATTTTGATGATCTTCTCTACATCCATGCGGGCATCGGTCGCTCCTCCGTGGTTGGTATCGTCTAAGATCGACATTGCCGAGGCATCGACCGATGTATAATTAAAACGGGATGTCTGACGGCGAAACGTCGAAAATTCATTGATCGCTATTCGGTAAAGCCAGGTCTTGAAGCCGGACAATCCGTGAAAAGATCTCACGGCAAGCCACGCCTTAATAAATGTCTCCTGAGCAAGGTCATCGGCAAGCGATTCATCACCGCCGGTGAGATTGAGGAGAAACCGCCTCAGACCCTCCTGATGGATTTCAACCAATCGCGAGAAAGCCTCGCGATTGTCTGAAGCCATGCAGAGGGTCAGGAGCTTGATTTCTTCAAGACGGCGGTTTGCCATTTAGCGAACTGATGAAAATTTATGTTTAATTATTTAGTGTCAGAGGGGTGAGATAAATCACGCGGGATTGTAAGGCGGAGGGGTGGGTGTCTGATCTTTAGATTCCTGAGGTGAGGTCTGAGAGTGAGGCTGCGGGGGCATAGGCGGCATCACCGGCGATTGTGGAGCAGGCACAGGCTGACACTGCGGTTGCTGCATGGGCTGAGCGGGATATTGACGGGGATGCTGATTATAGACCGGGCCGGGAGTGGGATCAAAGGGCATAGGGCCATATTGGGGTTGATGTTGGCCGGGCAGCGGTTGGTCAGGCACATTCGGCACACAGTAATATCCGATAAGTCGGCCGATACCGATCAACAGGGGGATGCCACCGGCGAGGATAAAGAATTCAGCATCTACATAAAACGCAAATATCACTAGTACCAAACCGATAGCGATAAGAGTCGTGGCCGAATAAAATTTGCGCGGATTGCGATTATTGCCACCATTCTGTCCGTTATTCTTGGTATTGAGATAAAATGCATCGGGCAGTTGATAGTTTTGGTCGATAGCCCGGCTGATCAATTCGTTGCGACCGCGTGTGCGCTTTAGTGAGTAGATGAGTATCACTATCAGGCCGACAATCACCGCCAACCAGGGCAGCCCGAACAGCAGTATCAGTGTGAGGGCGGCCAACCCGGTGCGGTTCTTGAGGCTGTCCCAAACACCTGAGTTTTCATTCATAAAATCATCCTCGTCAAAGAACTTGCTGAAATGTGAATCCTCGACAAGATCCGAGACCAAATACTCGTTACCCTCATAGGTAAGCGACCACTCTCCGTCTTTAAGGATGAGTTGCGGAGTATTGGTTTCTTCAGTGGTAACAACCTCGGCTGAGACCGCCGATAGTGAGTCTGTCTCTACAACTGCCACCGTGTCGGCAGGTGATGACTTGATGACATCGTTTGATGTTGCGACTTTTGTGGTCTGCGCTGGGGCAATTGCGATTGCCAGCCATGACGCCAAGATGAGAGAAGTTATTATTTTCATTGCAGATATTTTTATCAATCATTAACTGGTTTATGAGACCGCTCAACGTCAGTTAAAGGAGGCCGTTTGCGGGGTCTTTCATTAGCTTAGACTGAAAAACTGTCATGACGGTTGCAAAATAACAAAAAAAGTTGGATAATCAGCCTCTTTCTTAATAACTTTGCATCCACATTACACTATCATGCTGACATTTCCAAACGCAAAAATCAATCTCGGACTAAACGTATTGTCGCGTCGTCCGGATGGTTACCATAATCTTGAAACAGTGATGATCCCCATCCCGTCATACGACATACTCGAGGTAGTCGAGGCATCTGACGACACAGATTCGCTGCACAGCTCGGGTCGGCCGGTTGACTGCCCGATGGAGAAAAATCTTGTGTATAAGGCTCTCTGTCGTGTCAGGAAACGGTATGACATTCCCCCGGTCACTATTTACCTCGACAAGCAGACACCTGACGGGGCGGGGCTGGGCGGAGGATCGGCCGATGCTGCCTTTATGATCAAAACCCTTAACGACCTTTACCGGCTCGGGATGGCTGACGGGGAGATGGCGGCGATAGCCGCAGAGATCGGAGCCGACTGCCCTTTCTTTATTTATAATCGCCCGATGATGTGTACCGGCACCGGCACTGACCTCTCCCCTTTTCCCCTCGATCTTCCGCGGGGGTTATGGATAGTGATAGTCAAACCTGCTGTATCAGTCTCTACACGTGAGGCTTACGCGGGGCTTACCCCGAAACAACCGGTCGATCCGCTTGCCCGAGTGCTCTCTCTCCCGATCGAGCAATGGCAGGGTCGACTCGTCAACGACTTTGAGGAGTCTGTCTTTGTGCGATACCCCGAGATTGGTAGAATAAAGCAGCAGCTGATAGAGGGCGGGGCAGTATATGCCTCGATGTCGGGGAGCGGCTCGGCGGTGTTCGGGCTCTTCAGGGAGATACCTGACGCAGACGCGATTAAACCCTTAGGGGCTGAGAATTGTTATCTTATCAAAGAACTGACCTGACAGAGGTGAGCAGCCTCATGTTTGGCAAACTTTTTGCTGTAAGATAATAAAAACGACACAACTATATATGAACAGTAATCGCGAAAACTTCAATAACCGACCCGAGAATCAGGGTTATTATGATGAGAATGTTAATCCCGCAGCCGAGGGCGATCTTCATCTCGAAGATCCGGATGTAGAGGCGGTCGATGTCGAACCCGATGATGACGACGTCACAGACACCGATTCTGAGGTGTCTGAGCTTGAGAACCTGCGCTCGCTCCTTCAGGCCAAAGAGGATGAGGTCGCCAAAGAGAAAAAGGAATATATGTTCCTGATGGCCGAGTTTGACAACTTCCGCAAACGCACCATACGCGAGCGCGCTGACCTTATCAAGACTGCGTCAGAAAAAGCATTGCAGGGTCTGCTGCCCATTGTCGATGACTTTGAGCGCGGTCTTGATGCAATCAAGGAGTCGACAGACGCCGAGGCTGTCAAGGAGGGTATGAACCTGATTTACAATAAATTTGTAAAATACCTTAACGACAACGGTGTCAAGGTGATGCAGTCAACCGGCTCAGACTTTGACCCCGATCTGCATGAAGCGATAGCTATGGTATCCGCTGACCAGGAGACCCCCGCAGGCAAAGTCAAAGACACCGTCCAGAAAGGATATACACTTAACGATAAGGTTCTCCGCCATGCCAAAGTGGTGGTAGCCCAGTAAGACGCAGGGATATGGAAAACAAGAGAGATTATTATGAAGTGCTGGGGGTCTCAAAGACCGCCACGGCAGACGAAATAAAAAAGGCATACCGTAAGCTCGCCATCAAGTATCACCCTGATAAGAATCCGGGTGACAAAGCCGCCGAGGAGAAATTCAAAGAGGCTGCCGAGGCATACGAGGTTCTGTCAAATGACGAGAAACGTCAGAAGTATGACCAGTTTGGTCACTCGATGGGCCCGCAAGGATTTGGCGGCGGAGGCTTTGGTGGAGGCTTCAGCGGCGGAGGTATGTCAATGGAGGATATCTTCTCGCAGTTCGGCGATATATTCGGCGGTCACTTCGAGTTTGGCGGCGGAGGATTCGGCGGTGCCACAGGCGGCCGCAGTTCGCGCCGTCGTCAGAAACCGCAGAGACGCGGCTCAGACCTGCGTATCAAGGTCAAACTCACACTTGAAGAGATTTCAAAGGGTGTATCAAAGACCCTCAGGATCCCCACCTACGTCAAGTGTGAACATTGCAACGGCACCGGAGCTAAAGACGGCACGGCGTTTACGACCTGCCCGACCTGTCACGGCACCGGTACGGTCAGCCAGATAGTGCAGGGCTTGTTTGGCCCGCAGGAGGCTGTCGGTGTTTGTCCGCAGTGCGACGGCGAGGGGAAAGTAATCTCAGAGCTCTGCAGCTATTGTAACGGCGAAGGCATCCAACGCAAGGATGAACTCGTATCGTTTGATATCCCCGCCGGTGTGTCAGAGGGCATGACCCTCACTGTCAAGGGTAAGGGTAACGCTCCCCGTCGCGGTGGCGTAAACGGTGATCTCCTCGTTGTCATCGAGGAGGTGAAACATCCCGAACTTATCCGTGACGGCAAAGATGTAATCTACAACCTGATGCTTGACGTTGTCACGGCAACATTAGGTGGCGCTGTCGAGGTGCCCACCATCACCGGGCGCGCACGCCTCAATATCCCCGCCGGCACTCAACCCGGCAAGGTACTGCGTCTGCGTGGCAAAGGTCTGCCTGATCCTCAGGGGAGCGGCATCGGTGACGAACTGGTCAATGTCATGGTCTACATCCCCGAGAAGCTCAATGACAAGGAGAAAGAAGCGTTTGAGTCACTTCGCGATCAGCCTGACATCAAGCCCGATCCCTCGACGACACACCGTCTGTTCTCTAAGCTGAAACATATTTTTGAGTAATATCTGACTTCTGGCTCAGCGAGCCGCCACGTCTATTGATCTTTCGCGAGTTTTTGTGGTTACCGCGCCACCAGACCGCCATCTATAAGGTAGTGGCCTCCGGTGCAAAACGATGACTTGTCTGAGGCGAGGAAATAAACCAGCTCGGCGACCTCATCAGGCGTTCCGACCTTTCCTCGCGAAAAGAGAGCATTCTCTTCGGCCCAATACTCTTCGACAGGCTTATTCTCGATCTTTGAGAATTTCTCGAAAAGATTGTCGACCAGAGGTGTATGTATCGTACCCGGGCAGATGGCATTGACACGGATGCCATATTCCCCCAGGTCAATAGACAGACTGCGGGTTATCTGTCCCAAAGCCCCTTTAGTCAGACCGTAGGCAAAGCTGTGAGCTTTACCGATATACCATTGGTCGGAGGCGTTGATCACCACAGATCCGCCTCCGGCCTTTATTATATACGGCACAGCCTCGCGCAGGGTATTGACCGTCCCATAGATATTGGTGTCAATGACAAGATCCAGCTCCTCGTCAGAGATGTCGAGCAGTGTGTCGCGGCGATGAATGCCGGCATTAGCAAAAACGCTGTCAAGCTGTCCGAATTTCTTGACCGTAGCGCTTACAGCCCGATGAATATATTCGCGATTACGAGTATTCCCCTCAACAAACAATAGGCGGTCATTATCATCAATACCGCCAGTTAACTTCATAGCTTCATCAACATTAATATCCATAAAGCCGACCTGCCACCCCTCGGCGATAAATTTCCTGACAGAGGCGGCTCCGATACCCGTGGCCCCACCTGTTATAAAGATTGTTTTCATTTCTATAACTTGATATTTTCCGCAAAGATAACTAATTTCGGGAGATTGGTGATAATAAATATATTGTCGGCCACGTTTCCCTGATATGACAGATCACACCAACGGAGAGTTAAGATCCACTGCCGGAAAGAGTCCGGCAGTCACTCTTATTGTGCCTGTCTATAATGCCGGGAAGTATCTTGAGGAATGTCTGCGGTCAATCATCTCTCAGAACATTGATGATTTTGAGGTCATTGTTGTGGATGATGGATCGACTGACAACTCGATCGAAATAACTAAACGGATCTGTGAAGAAGACTCGCGGTTCAGGCTTGTCGTCTCACCCCATCGCGGAGTATCAGCAGCCCGCAATACCGGCATTGATATGGCCATGGGGAAATATATCGGCTTTGTGGATGCCGATGATTGTCTGTTACCATATTCATTAAGTATATTGGTCGATACGGCTCGAGTCACCGGGGCTGAAGTTTGCATCGGAGGGTATTATACCGGCATCACCTACTCACCTGTCACGCAGCAACCGTTTGATGTACTTGTCTATACCTACTCTGAGGTAATGCGCAGGGCTCTATACCAGCAAATCATTATCAACTCTCCCTGGGGAATGATAATTGAGCGTAACCTCTTAGGCGATGATTGCAGGTTTCGCGAAGGAATCAGGTATGAGGATCTTGATGCGTTTTACAGATTCTATGAGAGTGCCCGTAAAATTGCGGTTATCCCGGTGCCGGTCTACTTTTACCGCCAACCCACAGAGAGTTTTATGCACCGTTGGAGCGACTCACGCCTCGATGTACTTGATGTCACAGACCGACTTGTCAACTATATGCAGGAGAGACATCCCGAACTTGCCGAGGCGGCCCGAGACCGACGGTTTAGCGCACATTTCAATATGCTTGCACTCCTGTACCGTCATGGCATCGACAACCGGGCGGCAATTGACAGGTGTCTCGCGGTTATCAGAGAGCAACGAGGCAATGCTTTACGTGACAGCGAGGTCAGACTAAAAAACAAACTCGGCGCTATAGCTTCGTATGGTGGCAAAGGTTTGATAAAATTCCTTTCTCATTTATTATATTGAGTATTTGCGCATTATATATCAGTAAATAAGTAACGATGAGAATAACAGCCTCGGTAGTAACCTACAAAACAGATCGCAACGAACTTATCGCGATACTTGATACTCTTGCGGCGTCAGGGATCGAGCGCATATATGTCATCGACAATTCACCGACCGATGCGCTCAGTAACGTCATCGATTCTCATCCCCAAGCCTTACTCATTGAATATACGCCCCGCCATGATAACCCCGGTTATGGCGCTGCCCACAATATCGCGTTACGTAAGGCCATCGATTCATCAGTCGATTATCATCTTGTCGTCAACTCAGATATTATGTTTGACCGGGATGTAATCGGCAAGATTGCCAGGTTTATGGAGACACACCCCGATGTCGGACAGTTGCAACCGCGCATAATCAATCCCGACGGCACAGAGCAGTATACCGCGCGTCTGTTACCGACACCCTTTGATGTGTTTGGCCGACGATTTCTCCCCTCAGCTTTCACCGGTAACCTCAATCGACGGTATTTGCTTAAAGCACGTATCCCCGGAAAACCCCTTAACATCCCATATCATCAAGGGAGCTTTATGTTCCTGCGGATTAGTGCGCTTAAAAAAGTAGGATTATTCGACGAACGGTATTTTATGTACCCCGAAGATATTGACCTCACCCGTCGCATGCACGAGTTGTATGTAACGCTCTATTGGCCCGAAGTCACCGTTGTGCATGATCACCGCGCCTCAAGCTATCACAACATCAAGATGACTTGGGTGCATATACGCAACATGATCAGATATTTCAACAAATGGGGCTGGTGGCATGATCCCCAGCGCAAATGGTTTAACGACCGACTACTCGCCGACATCATCTGATTGATTGTTTTACCGATCAAATATATGGTTTAACATAAAAAGGCGCTCATCACGAGCGCCTTTTTATTGGTTTCCAATAGGTACAATTTCTAAGGTAAAAAAGATTGTTTTAGGTTTGTGATGCAAAGGTCGTGCTTTTTTAATGCGCCGCAAAATATTTAGATATGTTATGCGACATGTTTTTGATCTCTTTTTTACCTCAAAATCGTGCCATACATCTTAACTCTCTGTTTTTCAGTCAAATCAATTTCATAAAGGAATTTCAGACAGACATTTAATAAATGTTAAATCGGCAATATTTCTCTAACTTGTCGATATTTTTGCTTGATTTTTTTCTGAAATTTCAAGTCAATTTTCAAAAATTTTCAACTCAAAACTGTCGCCGTCATACACTCCGTAAGTGAAATGATATATCCAGTCGCCGAGAATGATAATACGACTGCCGCGACTGTTGAGTTTCATATCAAGGAGAATATGACGGTGACCATAGACAAAGTAGTCGATGTCTGGGTCGACTTGCTCAAGATACTCCCGGCTGAATTTCACAAGCGGTTCGTTATCCTCACCCTCATATTGGGGTATATTTTCGGGCGAATAATCGCGCGACGAGTTTGACCAACCGTGTGCAAAAGCGATAGTCCAGCGTGGATGAATGGCGGCATATAGTTTCTGGCAGACTTTGTTGCGGAACATTCCGCGCAGAAATCTAAAGGCCGGAGATCGCTTACCGACTCCATCGCCATGTGTCAGGAAGAATCGTTTACCGCGTATTTCCTTGACTACATATCCGTCGATAACCTCGAGACCTATCTCATTTTTGAGGTAATCAAAGAGCCATATATCGTGGTTACCTATAAACCAATGTATCTTGACACCGCTATCTGCCAGACGCGCCAATGCCCCGAAAAACCTGATATATCCGCGTGGCACCACTGTCTTATATTCATACCAGTAATCGAGGATGTCGCCGAGCATATACAGCTCATCGGCATCCCCGGCTATCGTGTCGAGAAATCTCACCACTCTCCTCTCCCGCTCGCTTGGGTCAGGAAAATAAGTGGCGCCCAAATGCAGATCTGATATGAAATAGATTCGTCCCATGTGGGAATTAGGCTGTCGGGTGAGAAGCGGTTCAGAGCATCCCGAGCTCGAGTTTGGCCTCTTCGCTCATCATGTCTTTAGTCCACTCGGGCTCGAAAACCACATTTATCGTCACCGAGGATAGCCCCTCTATCGACTCAAGTTTGAGCCTGGCATCCTCGACAATGAAATCGGCCATCGGACATGACGGTGCTGTCATGGTCATATCGACAGTAAGATTGGCATCATCGTCAATATCAATCCTATATATGAGACCGAGGTTATAAATATCGACGGGGATCTCAGGGTCGAAAACTGTTTTGAGCATCTCGACAACTTTCTCCTCAAGTCTCAGACGGGTTTCTGCATCCATGTTATCATTTAATTTGACCGGCTGCTTACCGGTTTTATTATCCACAAAATTACTGAAAGTTTCACTCTTAACCAAACTTTCAGTAATTTTGCACCCTGAGATGGGTAAACTATCACAAATACTCTCTGCCGGCACATCTCTACACAACTTAGTTTTGATGAAACTCTAAATATGATAAGCTACCTGCAAATCGAGGAACTGACCAAGAGCCACGGCGACCGCATCATTTTCGCCGATGTCACTTTCGGTATCAATCAGGGTGACAAAATTGCTCTGATCGCAAAAAACGGCATAGGTAAGACTACACTGCTCAGATGCATCGCCGGCACTGAATCGGTTGACTCAGGTAAGATCACCCCGCGTGCTGATCTTAAGATCGGTTTCCTTGAGCAGACTCCTCAGCTGCCCGAGCATCTGACCGTTGAGCAGTTTACAGGTAACGACGATAAACTCAGACGTATGCTGACGCAGATGGAGGTGTTTAACCACCAAGCTCGCATCTCAGAGATGTCAGGCGGCGAACGCAAACGTCTCGCGTTAGCTAAGGTCATTGCCGGCGAACCTGACCTGCTGATCCTCGATGAGCCCACTAACCATCTCGATATACCGACAATCGAGTGGCTTGAGGGGTACCTCTCAAAATCAAAAGTCACTTTGCTGATAGTCACCCACGACCGGTATTTTCTCGACCGTATATGCCATAAGATTATCGAGATCGACCGCGGTAAGGTGTACATCTATGAGGGTGATTACGCTAACTTCCTGCGTCGACGCAAAGAGCGTATCGACGGGATGACAGCCGAGCTGGCCAAGGTCCGTAATACCCTGCGCAAGGAGCAGGAGTGGATGAACCGCCAGCCCCAGGCTCGTGCCGGCAAGGCTCAATATCGCATCGATGCATACCATGACCTGAAGAAGCGTTCGCAAGTCGATCTCAGAGAGCGTAATGTCAATCTCAATGTAAACTCGTCGTATATCGGCTCAAAGATATTCGAGGCAGTTGGTGTTTCAAAGAGTTTCGGCGACAAGAAAGTACTTGACGATTTTAACTATATCTTCTCACGTTACGAAAAGGTCGGTATAGTGGGCCGCAATGGCGCCGGTAAATCCACCTTTATCAAGATGTTGCAGGGGCTCATCTCTCCCGACAAAGGTTATTTTGATATAGGCGAGACTGTCAGATTCGGGTATTACAGTCAGGAGGGTATCGAGTTTGACAAGAGTAAAAAAGTCATTGACGAGATTACCCGCCTGGCCGAAGATATCGTTGTCAACGACGGCGAGCACTTTACCCCGATGCAGTTCTTGCAACGCTTCCTATTCACACCCGCCGACCAGCAGAAATATATAGCGACCCTCAGCGGAGGTGAACGCAGCCGCCTGCATCTGGCCGCCGTGTTGATGAGATCACCTAATTTTCTGATTCTTGACGAGCCAACCAACGACCTCGACATAATTACCCTCGGTATACTCGAGGATTATCTGGCTAACTTCAATGGATGCGTTATAGTGATCTCACACGACCGATTCTTTCTCGACTCTATCGCCGATCATCTCTTTGTGTTCGAGGGTGACGGCAAGGTCAAGGATTTCCCGGGCAATTACAGCGAATACCGCAAATGGCGCGAAGATCGTGACCGCGAGGAGAAAGAGGCCCGCGCAAAAGAGTCATCGCCCTCTCAACCTGCATCACAGGATGGTAGTGTAAAGTTAAGTCGTGGCGGTCTTGAACGAGCCCCGAGACTGACATTTAAGGAGAGAAAAGAGCTTGAATCACTGACCGCTGAGATCGAGTCACTAACCGTTGAGAAAAGCACTCTCGAAGCGCTGTTTAATTCAGGCGAACAAATCGCCGACATCGCCGACAAATCGCGTCGTTACACCGAGCTCACCCAACTCCTCGATGAGAAAGAAATGCGCTGGCTCGAACTCTCGGAAAAAGAGGCCTGACAGGCCGAAGTCTCAGGATTTAAGCGAGTCGCGACGCCCCATGTAGTCGCCGAGCCACAGACCGCCGATGATCAGGAAGCATCCCAGACAGCCTATGAGGGTGATAGGATCTGCTTTGCCAAACAGTATGGCCGCGATAATCATGGTAATGATAGGCTGTACGTAGAGATAGTTATTGGTCTTGATAGCGCCCAGTGTCCCCATTGCCCAGGCCCATAACAGGTATGAAACCATTGAGCAGAATATCCCAAGGAAAAGGAGATTGCTGAAAACCTCAGGCCTTAGCAGGGTCGAGACTGATGACAAAGGCTCTTTTGAGATTATCCAGAACGGGATAGCCGTAATCAATCCATAGAAAAATGTCTTGCGGGTAATAAACTGCGCGGTGTATGTCACATTGAGCTTTCTAAGCACAAGGCTGTATATCGCCCAAGAGAATGCAGCCGCAAGCGCCAGCAGGTCGCCGATCGTCGCCGATAGCGCATCAGGCGACCCCGCCTCTGAGCCATGCAACGTAAACCCGTCTTTGAATATGATGAACGCCACCCCCAAAAAGGCTATCCCTGACCCGATGTATGTCCATTTGCCCGGCCGCTCTGTCTTGTAGAGTGCGCCGATGAGCAGGGCTGTCAGCAGTGGAGCGAGCGTAGTGATCATCGATACATCCGACACCCGGGTGTATGTGACGGCGTTGTTCTCAGCGATGAAATATATTGAAGACCCGCACAGACCGCATAACAGAAACAGAAACTCATCACGCCACGAGTTTGCCCATAGCTTGGAGTGACATCCCAGCAGCACAAGCAGATAGGCGAGAGTAAAGCGGTAGATATAGATCTCGACAGGGCCGAGTCCGTTGTTTACCAACACTTTGGTTGAGACAAACGAGCCACCCCACATACCGACGGCAAGGAGTGCCCCTAAATGGCAAAACAGCAGACTCTTACGAGAAGTGACTTTCATTAACGAAGCCATAGCAACAGAATAATCGCTTAATTAGGCAAGTTGATTGATAGTGCGAAATTAAAAAAAAGTTTCCGTATCACAATAAATATTCAAGCCAAAATTTGCTGGCACGCCAATGTTTCATTAATTTTGTAGTGATTAAATGTGCGACCCGCCAGCCGTCGGTCATCGCGTAATATCACCGAATTTTCATTATACAATCTTATAAATCTGCATCCAATATGGAAGTTATCGGCAAAATCATTGCTGTCCTCCCCGAAATGTCGGGTACATCCAAATCAGGTAATCCCTGGAAGAAACGCGAGTACGTACTCGAGACACTCGAGAGTTTTCCCCGCAAGATTCACTTTGACTTTTTCGGCGAGAAGGCCGATCAGTTCCCCCTCACTCTCAACGATACCGTCAAACTGAGCTTCGACATTGAGAGCCGCGAATATAACGGCCGCTGGTACACCAGCATCCGTGGCTGGAAAGCCGAACCGGCCCAGCAGGGCCAGATGCCTGCCGGCGGTTTCCCCACCCCCGCACCTCAGGCCGCTCCCGGTTTTGGCGCGGCACCCCAGACGGCTCCCGCTTATCAGACTCAGCCCCAGGCCGGTGGTTTCCCCACTCCCCCTGCTCCCGCTGAGACAGCCAACGACGACCTCCCCTTCTGATAAAAATTCGGCCCAATTACCCGGCCCGATATAAACAGACAGTAACCCGATCGTGATTGTTTTCAGATCGGGTTACTGTCTGTTTTTACTTTTCTCGCAATTGTGATCTCAGTTATCGCGAGATGTTTTCGACGATCATATATGAGGGGAAACTGCCATACTGTGCGGCCGCACGGTAGTGAGCGGCAGCCTTTGTTTTATCGGCCTTAGTGCCATGGCCCTCACTATAAATCTTACCCAGGCGCTCATGCACTTTAGCCAGCACAGGCTTGGGGAGCTTGCTGTTTTTAGCGATCGGCTCATAATAACGGAGTGCCTGCGTATAATTCTGATTAAGGAAATCGCCATTATAATTCATGCTGCCCAGATAATAGCGGGCCCAGTCGTCACCCTCCTCGGCTGCTTTCTCACGTGCCTTAAGGCTTGCGAGGAATCCGGACTTGTATATCGGCTCATCCTGTATCTTTTTACCTGACTGAGCTGCAGCAATCCATTGCAGAGCCAAATTGGCATCTTTGGCAGTCTCGCCAGTGCCACGATCTTCGTTTACTCGCGGCAGGTAGAGGGCTGTGCGTGCGGCATCGTCACCAAGGTCACCCGCTATGTATAGCCATAAGAATGAGTCAGGATAATCTATATTTCCCCCGCCGGTGGCACGTAGATTAAACCCATACAGAGCCATACCACGCGGATACCCTTTGAGAGATGACTTATGATAGTACTCACGAGCCTTGACCGGGTCTTGTCTCACACCCGTGCCGTTGATATACATGCCGCCCAGGGCTGCATAAGCAAAACCGGGGAGCTGACGACAGGCGTTAAAGCAGGTCTGCGCCTTGGCATAATCTTTATGTGTATAATAATAAAGACCGAGATAAGCGTTGGCTTCGTCACAACCGGCATTGGCTGCCCTCTGCAACAGTTTCACTCCCTCAGATGCATATTTGGCATATTCGGGCGAAAAGGCGTAGATTACACCCAGCTCCATTACGGCTCTCGGATTCTTATCCGCTACAAGTTTAAGGCAACTCTCTGCAAAAGCCGGCTTGGCAGCTTTATGATAGAGTGCAAGATTTATAATACTGTCGGCAGAGATTTTACCCTGAGAGTATAGAGTGCTTACAGTATTATAGAGATTATCAGACTTATCGGCAGATTTAGTCACCGTGGTGCTTGCCGACTTACCGAGTCTTATACGTTGCGAGTTACTGCCGAGCCCTGAGGCTTGAGTCGCTATTGTTATAACTATAAGACAGATCAGAAGTGTAATTTTTTTCATTGTCGGGGGTGAATGCGTGAAATGGAGTTTATAGTTCAACAAACTCATTCACGATTTTGTTTCAGGGATAACATGTTGAGGCGTCTTTGAGCCGTAACTTAATATCAGCTTAAAAATTAATTGATCAAACGCTGACCTATTTCCGCGATTATTTCGTAAATTTGCCACATAGCTCTACCCTATCACTGATGGATAACAATAACGTTGACAATAAGACCAATAAGAAACCGGGCCTGATCGAGAGGCTTACCTCGACCGGCAAGCGGTGGTACACCTACTCTACATCAGGGGTGTGGAGCGATATGCGCCATAACTGGAAGGTCAATCTGATGAAGACCGTCAACCTGTCGGTAAGATCTTTTCTTAATGCAGACCTGCAGAACCGTGCATCGGCCCTGACCTATCAGACGCTGCTGGCCATTGTGCCGGCGTTGGCCCTGCTGTTTGCCATCTGTCGGGGATTCGGCTTTCAGAATCTCATAGAGAGTCAGTTATTTACATATTTCCCCGCCCAGCAGAAAGCTCTCACGGCAGCCCTGCATTTTGTCGACTCATATCTTGCCCAGTCATCAGAGGGTATCTTTGTCGGCATCGGCATTATATTCCTGCTTTGGACATTGATTTCGCTTATCTCTAATGTCGAGGATGCTTTTGACAAGATATGGGGCGTAACACAAGGCCGCACCTTCTGGCGCAAGATTACAGATTACACCGCCATATTCCTTATTCTGCCCGTACTGATGATCTGTTCGAGCGGCATCACGGTGTTTATGTCGACTACTATTCAAGACAACATCACCCTGAAATTTCTGTCGCCCGTGGTGTCGACATTACTTGACTGCTCGTCACTGGTGCTCGTATGGATGTTCTTTGCCGGAAGCTATCTGCTGATTCCCAATACAAAGGTCAAAGTCAAAAACGCCATCATAGCCGGTATGCTCGCAGGCTCCGGATTCTTGATACTGCAATGGCTCTTTGTCAACGGTCAGATATATGTCACCAAATATAACGCCATCTACGGTTCATTCTCATTCCTGCCGCTGCTGCTGATATGGCTTCAGCTCGTATGGCTGATAACCCTCTCAGGCGCCGTCTACTGCTATTCGTCACAAAACATATATGAGTTCAGCTTCTCTAACGAGATCTCACGTATCTCTGACGATTACAGATGGCGTATAATTATTGCGGTGATGACCATAACCGTCAGCCGCTATCTTAAAGAGGAGAAACCGCTGGGCAACCATCAGATAGCGACACAATATGCTCTGCCCGTCTCATTGGTCACCGCCGCCACCAACCGTCTGATACAATGCGGACTGCTGATGAATGTCGTCCAACGTCAGGGTTCTGACGCCTATGCCGTCGCTCCGGCCATAAACCCCGACACCATGACCGTCGGTGATGTGATCCGCCGCGTGTCGTCAAACGGCGAGACAGACTTTATCCCCGGATTCAAAAACAGATTCTCATCACTGCTGACCTCACTGACCGTCATCCGCGACGACGCCCTCAGTCAGGCCGACAAAATATTAATCTCATCATTAACCATTAACGATACCCCGAATGAAAACCCAGATTGCAACTGAAAAAGCTCCCGGAGCTATCGGCCCTTACAGCCAGGCCATTGATTGCGGCCCGTTTATCTTCGCCTCAGGCCAGATTCCCATCAATCCCGCGACAGGTGAGATACCCGAAGGGATCACCGCACAGACCCATCAGGCCCTCTGCAACGTCAAGGCTATCCTCGAGGCTGCCGGCCTGACTATGGACAACGTGGTCAAGACCACCGTATATCTCGCCGACATGGGAGACTTCGCCGCCATGAACGCCGTTTATGCCGAGGCATTCTCAGCCCCCTTCCCCGCCCGCTCAGCTGTCGCCGTGCGCGAACTCCCCAAGCAGGTCCTCGTCGAGATCGAGGTACTTGCCGCCAAATAACCCTACACCTTAATTATAAGGCGTGAGTTCGATATAAGAAATTCAACTCCAATAATAAAAAATAATCAGCCATTTAGGATAAAACTAAGTGGCTGATTTTCTTGGTAATCTCGCGAAAATTTCGTAAATTTATAGTGCCTAATTACAAGATTTACAAATTCTTACATCTATGATAACCGAGGACAATATTACTGAAAAAGCGCACTTTTAGGCATACCGCGTCATGACGGGCGTTTCCGCCAGTCATACCCTCAGGGTATAAATCAGGTCAACGTATGGTACGCGGTATCTCGACTACACGTATATCGTCAAGTTTCAGACGGGCCTGCAAATAACGTTGCAACTCGGCAGTCGAGGCTGCGTTGAGTTGCGGATTTGCATTAACCAGTGCGATATTGACAGTGTCGAGGCGGTTATCCGAGGGGTCACCGAATACGGCCTTGGTCACTGCTATTTCGTTGATGTGAGGGAACACCACCTTTAGTTCGGGTAGAATATCAGCCGCCGCGCTGATCGCCGCCACATTAAACGCTAACAGACTGTGGAGCGAGTCAACCTCAGCCTGCTTTGCCTGCAACACACTCTGAGACACCTGATATATATCGCTCACCGCCGCCGAGCGGATATCTGCCGTAGAAGAGGGAGAATCGCCCTGAAAAATCTTCAGCCTTGCGCCCTCGAGGTTATAGAATTTCAGGCGCGACGACAGTGCAAGCACGAGCGAGTCTTGCGGCATGGATTTACCTATCAGGGTCAGATTGATTACCTTTCCCTCCTTATCCCAGGTCTCTGATGATGACAGCACATGAGTGTCGGGCCACTGACATTCCTGAGCGACAAATTTGTCAGCATTTATCTGGAAACGGCTGAGCCGCAACATATCATAAGTAAGGTAGATACTGGGCAACAAGGTCAGAATGGCGATGGTGTATGTGATACGGCGTATACGTGTGGCACGCCGCGGATTGTCGGTGGCTACAGGTTTGAACTTAAATAGCTTTACGCCGATAAATGTGGCCAGACAGATAAAGATCGAATTGATCAGAAAGAGATACGTAGCGCCGAAGAAATAATGCATCTGTAAGGTTGCCAGTCCATACCCGGCCGTACACAGCGGCGGCATCAGGGCTGTCGCTATCGCCACACCGGGGATAACGTTACCTTTACTGCGCGAACCGATTGCGACTATACCGGCACCTCCGCCAAAGAATCCTATCAACACATCATATATCGTGGGTGAGGTACGCGCCAGCAGTTCGCTATGACCCTCGGCCACTGGAGAGATAAGGAAATAGAGCGCCGATGCCAACATTGAGAACAGCGCGGCGACAACGAGATTACGCAATGATCTCTTGAGCAGATCAAAGTCTGTCACTCCGATACCGAGCCCGATACCGATGATAGGCCCCATGAGCGGCGAAATCAACATCGCGCCGATGATGACAGCCGTCGAGTTGGTGTTGAGGCCCAGCGATGCGATAAATATCGCCAATACGAGGATTATCAGGTTTGTACCCCTGAATGAGACTCCGTCACGTATCGAGGTCTCAGCCTCTTGCTGTGACACGAGATATGGCGTCAGGGCAAAATAATTACCGGTCAGCTCCTTGAGTTTGGTCCAGAATTTATCGGTCATATATTATGAGATTGCCGGTTTATCATTGACTTCCTCCTCTACGTCCGTAACCTCGGGATTGACTGCGGTAGTCTCAGGTTCGACCGCCGGCTTAAACCAAGCGGGCATTCCCAAGGTCAAGCGATAAAGATTACATCCGATATAGTTTCCTAACACGGTGGGGAGATATGCCGCAAGAAGGTCCCATTCGTGAGACATAATGAAGTCGTGACTACAAGAGGCGTAATAAAACGAATCGGCGACACAGTGCGGAAATCCGCAGATGATAAAAGCCGGCACGCCAAACAGCAACGGCAACCAGTTGTTTTTAAGTCCGGCACCTCTGACCGCAGCGGTCATAATGAATCCGCAGGGGATTGCCAGAATACCGCACATCAGCGGACCTTTGGTGAGACGTGCCGTGATTATCGCCTCTGACGCCTCGGTCATCTCAGGCGTGCAGGTAATGGCCGACAGTATAAAACAGCCGGCGATATTAAGCAGCAGCATCAGTCCTAACAGAGAATAATCTCTTTTGCATCGGTTACATACATGCTGAGCCTGACCGGTAAACAACGGCAGCTTCATCGCCACCACAACTATAAGCCCGAAAGCAAACATCGCGGCTCCCAACACACCGCCGACCCTGAGATAAATCGTTGCGGCGATACCGATAGCACCTCCGGCCATCACACCGCCGCTTAAAAATTTGATTGCATTGTCTTTATTCATTTTACTGCAGGTCGCAATTTTAGTATTGTGAGATGCAAAGTTACGCTTTTTTTCGTACATTTGCATCACTCAAACCATTTTAGCATGAAAACCGTCAATATCATACGCTCCTGGGCGGCTGCCCTGCTCATCTTCTCCTCCACATTCTCTGCCGATGCCAAGAAACCGCGTGAACTGTGGCTTGGCGCTGATATCAGCGGCACAACCCATGATGAGGCGCGTGGCGTTTACTCGACCGATACCCTCGGCAATCAGCGCGAAAACACTCAGCTGATGAAAGATTACGGCATGAACGCCGTGCGTCTGCGCGTATGGGTTAATCCCCGCGGGGGCTGGAGCGGTAAAGAAGATGTCCTCGAGATGGCCCGTCGTGCCAAGGCCTTAGGTATGGAGATTATGATTGACTTTCATTATTCAGACTGGTGGGCCGACCCTGAGAAACAGAATCCGCCGGCAGCCTGGAAAGACTATGACCTTGACGAGATGAAAGCTGCCCTGGCCGATCACACTGCCTCTACCCTCTCCTACCTCAAGGATAACGGCATAGATGTAAAGTGGGTACAGGTCGGCAACGAGACCCGTAACGGTTTCTTGTGGCCGCTTGGTAAAATCGATGTCAATGATATGTCAAACATCGCAAACTATGCCGCCCTGACCACCGCCGGGTATGACGCTGTCAAGAGTGTATACCCTGATGCCGATATCATCGTGCATATCGACAACGGCTTTGATAATCCTACTTACGAGACAATATTTGACGGCCTTAAGGCCAACGGCGGTAAATGGGACATCATCGGCATGAGTGTCTATCCTTACTGGGCCATCAAATATGACCATGAACCGGATGCTGCCTCTACTCTGCGCGATGCCATCGCCAATATCCGTAAGCTCCACGACCGTTATGACTGCGACATCATGATTGTCGAGACCGGCGTTGACTCATCAAAGCCTGATGAAGGTCTCGAGTTTATGAACTCGCTCTTTGATGCCGTCCTTAACGATGCCGGCGGGGCATGCACAGGTGTATTTTACTGGGCTCCCGAGTCGTTCCTGACCCTCTGTCCTGACGGCACATTCGAGGGTTACGCTCTCGGCGCATTCCAAAACCGCCGTCCCACCTCAATCCTCAACTCCTATCCCCGCGCCGTCCGCCTCTTCAACTCCCCCGATTGATCTCCTGATGATTTAGGATTATACTCAGAACAAAAAATCTTATTCTGAAAACCCTTTACTGAAGTAAGTCCTGCAGCGCCACTGTCACAAATGACTCAATATAAGGTTAACAGAGATCAAGCGATTGACCTGATTAAGATTGTGGCCATGTGTATGGTGGTATGCCTACACACGACTCATCCATACCTCAACCATCCCGTCCATTATATCGAGTATATTCTCTATAATACGTCAGTGATGGCTGTGCCTCTGTTTTTTATGGTCAGCGGCTATCTGTTGATAGGACGACCCGAAAAAGACTACCGCTACTCTTTCAAAAAGATTTGGAAGATGCTCAGGTTTGTCTTTATCATAGTTGCGATATGGGGTGTGATTTGCCTGCCGTGGGATAAAGAATTCTTCAGTACTCTTGCAGGCAACATCTCAGGTGCATTGCTGTGCTATTATACTTTTGACCGATTTTGGTTTTTAGGCGCGTTATGTCTGCTCTATTGCCTCTACCCGCTGATAAACAGATTATATGGCGATTTAAGGAATTTTTCGGCGGTACTGGCGGTAACAGTTGTCATCCTCTCACTTGTATTTATAAGCAATCTGACACAGGGTCTTGAGAAGCACATTTATCAGACTTTGAGGCTCTGGAACTGGATTTTTTATTTTATGCTCGGAGGCCTTTGCAAACATTTGACCCTGCCAAGAACCACCGCAGCGATACTGATCATAATTTCGGCCGTCACAAATATACTGGTCATAAGGTGGTTAGGACCGCACATCCCTACGACATACTGCGAATATTTCTACGGCTGCCCCGTTGTTATCTTGCTGTCAACCTCAGTCTTTATATTCCTTAAAGGATTTAAGATAGGTAACAGCCCTGTCATAGCCGGATTGTCGCGGCTGTTTCTGCCGGTCTATACCTTTCATGACTTCTTTTTTGAATTGTTTGAGCATTACGGCATCATGACATACAACGGCGGTACACTTTTCATAGCGGTTTTACTCTCAAGTATAGCATTCAGCTGGCTGATAATGAAAATCCCTCTGCTCAACCGCTTCTTCACCCTCCGATGATCTTTAACCCTGATTTTTTTGAAAACTCAAATATGAGAAGTCGTAAAAATATATGGGCTGAGAATTGCGGGGACGGGAAAAAAGTTGTAACTTTGCGGCGGTTTTGGCAGATTGTCAGCAATCTGTCGATAACCCCGGCTCGAAAAGGCCGGTTATCCCTGTGTGATGGGAAATTATTAGTTTAATTTTGAGTAACACAAATCTCAACGCAATGAAAACTTTCGAACTAAAAGCTACACCCCGTGTAGATC